>NZ_JBSRVX010000053.1:0-28508 GCF_055134745.1 Actibacterium sp. | reverse complement strand
CCAAACTGGTGACCGTCCACCACCCGATCCGATAGGAAATGCCCATGAAAACTGTTCTGACCCCGCTTTTCGCAATTCTGGCCGCAACGCCCGCTCTGGCACATGACGGGATGCATATGCATCCGCATGGCATTGATTGGGCTTCTCTTTTGCTGATTGGGTCAGTTGTGGGCGGCGCGGCGGTGGCGTATGCGTTTTGGGGGCGCAAATGATACCCGGAGAACTGTTCCCGGCCCCCGGCGACATAACGCTGAACGCCGATCAGCCGGTCATCACGCTGCGCGTGGCCAATACCGGTGATCGCCCGGTTCAGGTCGGCAGCCACTATCATTTCGCTGAAACCAATCCGGCGCTGTCGTTTGACCGCGCCGCCGCCCGTGGCCTGCGTCTGGATATCGCGGCGGGCACGGCCGTGCGGTTCGAACCGGGCCAGGAACGCGATGTAATGCTGGTGCCCTATCGCGGCGGGCGTCAGGTTTTTGGCTTCAACCAGAAGATCATGGGGCCGCTGTAACCAACTGTAAAAAGGAGTGAATTTGAAATGGTCTGTGCTGTTCCCGTCGGCTATTCTGCGGCATTCGCGCCCTATGCCAATGGCGTGAAATACTGGGCCCAGGGCATCGAGATGCAGGTGACGATGATCCGCTGCTGGGTCGATCTGGCCACCCGGATGAACCCCTTGCTGCCTGCCTTCGACGTTCACAAGCTTTCGCGCCACAAGCCTGTGGCGCCGGTCCGGAACGACCCGCCTTTGATCGAGAAATTGCCGGCAGCCGCCGCCGAGGCGCCTGAAAACGCGGACGCCCCGCGCAAGGCCGCGCCGGAACCTGTTGAAAAACCTGTCGTTTCTGCGGTGGATCAGGAAGCGGACAAAGCCCAGACGACCCCGCGCAAGCGGCGCAAGGTGCCTTCCGCACCGGCGCAACCCTTTACAGAGTGAGCGATTGCATCATGTTGAAACCTGCCTCGTCGATCGATCTTTGGCGCACAAGCCTGGAACTGTGGCATCTGGGCGTTGAAACCCAGATGATCGTGTCGATGCGCCTGCTGGGCATGGCCGGTATCTGGTCCGTGTCCCCATTGGAAAATCGTCGCATGGTTGGCGAAAAACTGCCCGCCTTCAGCAAATCGGCCCGTGCCGCCGGCGATGCGGTGATGAATGGCAAGCGCCCCGATCAGGTTCTGGCGGCCGCCATCGGCCCGCTGCGTGGCAAGACGCGCGCCAATTCCAGGCGGCTGGTGAACCGGGGCCCGAACCGTTTGCTGAAATGAGAGAAAAAGGATGATCTGGCGCAATATCCTGAAATGCGTTGCTGTGGCGGGCGCAGTCATGCCCGCCGCCGCCCATGCCGAGGCGCGCGATTGTTCGCAGCTGACGACGCAGGTAGATATGAATTTCTGTGCAGCCGATAATCTGACACAGGCCGCGGTTGTCCTGCAGCAAAGCTGGGCTGAGGTAAAAGCGGCATATGAAGACGACGACACGATCTGGCCGCTGCTGGAAGACGGACAAAATAAATGGATCGCCTATCGCGATGCCGCCTGCGAGGCCGAGGCCGGCATGTTTGCCGGCGGCAGCATCCAGGGAATGATACGCGTCAATTGCCTGCGCCGTCTGGTCGAGCGCCGGACCGACGATTTGAACAATCTGCTTTAGCCAAGGAACCCCGCATGCCCGCAAAAATATCCCGCGCCACCTATGCCGACATGTATGGCCCCACCACCGGCGACCGGCTGCGCCTGGCCGATACCGATCTTGTGATCCAGGTTGAAAAAGACCTGACAACCTATGGGGAAGAGGTGAAATTCGGCGGTGGCAAGGTGATCCGCGACGGGATGGGCCAAAGCCAGGTCACGCGGGCGGGTGGGGCGGTGGATACCGTCATCACCAATGCGCTGATCGTCGATGTCACTGGCATCTACAAGGCCGATGTGGGCTTGCGCGACGGGCGCATTCACAAGATCGGCAAGGCGGGCAATCCAGACACGCAGCCCGGCGTCGATATCATCGTCGGTCCGGGCACCGAGGTGATCGCGGGCGAAGGCAAGATCCTGACCGCGGGCGGGTTCGACAGCCATATCCATTTCATCGCGCCACAACAGGTTGATGACGCGCTGCATTCGGGGCTGACGACGATGCTGGGCGGCGGCACCGGTCCCGCGCATGGCACGCTGGCCACGACCTGCACGCCTGGCCCCTGGCATATCGGGCGGATGTTGCAGGCGCTGGACGGGTTGGCGATGAATTTCGGCCTGTCGGGCAAGGGCAATGCCAGCCAGCCCGCCGCCCTGATCGAAATGGTGCGGGGCGGCGCCTGCGCGCTGAAGCTACACGAAGACTGGGGCACCACGCCGGGGGCGATTGATTGCTGCCTGTCGGTGGCCGACGATATGGATGTGCAGGTGATGATCCATACCGATACGCTGAACGAAAGCGGTTTTGTCGAAAACACGCTGGCGGCGATGAAAGGCCGCACCATCCACGCCTTTCACACCGAAGGCGCGGGCGGCGGCCATGCCCCGGATATCATCAAGGTCTGCGGCGAAAGCTTTGTGATCCCGTCCTCGACCAACCCGACGCGGCCCTATACCGTGAACACCCTGGAAGAGCATCTGGACATGCTGATGGTTTGTCACCATCTGGATAAATCCATCCCCGAGGATGTGGCCTTTGCCGAAAGCCGCATTCGCAAGGAAACCATCGCCGCCGAGGATATCCTGCACGATATGGGCGCGTTCTCGATCATCGCATCGGACAGTCAGGCGATGGGGCGCGTGGGCGAGGTCATCATCCGCACCTGGCAGACCGCCCACAAGATGAAGGTGCAGCGCGGTCGTCTGCCCGAGGAGGTCGGCGACAATGATAACGTGCGCGTCAAACGCTATATCGCCAAATACACTATCAACCCGGCGATCACCCACGGGATGAGCGCCCATATCGGCAGCATCGCGCCTGGCAAGCGCGCCGATCTGGTGCTGTGGAACCCGGCGTTTTTCGGGGTAAAGCCGGAAATGGTGCTGCTTGGCGGCATGATCGCGGTGGCGCAGATGGGCGATACCAATGCCAGTATTCCGACGCCGCAGCCGGTCTATTCGCGCCCGATGTTCGGGGCCTTTGGTGGCGCGCTGGCGCAGGGATCGGTGCTGTTCGTCAGCCAGGTGGCGCAGGCCGATGGCATCGGCGCGGCGCTGGGCCTGTCCAAGCGCACGCTGGCCGTGGAAAACACCCGCAATATCGGCAAGGCCGATATGGTGATGAATGCGGCCACCCCGAAGATCGAGGTCAACCCTGAAACCTATGAGGTGCGCGCGAATGGCGAATTGCTGACCTGCGAACCGGCGCGCGAATTGCCGATGGCGCAGCGGTATTTCATGTTCTGACGGCAGAATTTGCTTTCCAGATGGCGAATATCCGCGTCATCTGTCCCGTTCAATGCGCAATGCCGCATTGCAGAAACGGCAATGGAAATCCCTGCTTGCCCGGCATATAAAGATAGCAAGGGAGGAAACCCTTGTAGAGCAGACAGGAGTTTCCAATATGGCACTCGCAAACACCAACCATGTCGAACATGGCTTTTCCGTAACTTCGATTTTCGCCGGTATCGGCCGCGCAATGGTCCGTATCGCCGAGGCGCAGCCTCTGGTGATCGAAATGGAAAAGCTGAATAAAACCTCTGATGAGGATTTCACCGCGCGCGGAACGACCCGCGACAAGGCGATCCAGAAACTTTTCCAGAGCCGTTTCTATATCTGACCTGATTGGGCTTTTCCGGCCCGGCCCTCAGCCCTATGCTGCCCTTGCGAACTAAAGAGGGGCAGCAAATGGCGGGGCAAGATCTGTGTGCGTATTCGGTCGAGCGGCGGGGCCAGTGGTCCGGTTCGGCGGATAAGGTCACGCTTAGCTATGACGACCGCATTTTGCGTCGAAAACGACTGGCCACGGATGGCGGAATGGTCTTCCGGGTCGATCTGCCCGCTGTGACGCATCTGGAGGCAGGCGATGCCCTGTCTCTGGAGGACGGTTCCCTGGTCGAGGTCGCAGCGGCGGATGAGGCCCTGTTACGGATAGCTGGACCGGGGCTGGCGCGCATTGCCTGGCATATCGGCAATCGCCACACCCCTTGTCAGATCGGGGATAACTGGCTGCTGATCCGGCAGGATCATGTGATGGCCGATATGCTGACCCAATTGGGCGCGCAGGTTCAGGCAATCACCGCCCCTTTCACGCCCGAAGGCGGGGCCTATGGGGTGGGCCGCGTGATGGGCCATTCGCATAGCGAGGACGATCACGATCATGATCATGATCATGCCGGGGACCACCAACATCACCCTGCGCACGAATGACCGCCGATCTTCTGACATTGACCCAATGGTTGTCACCCGCCTTTCCGGTGGGCGGCTTTGCCTATAGCCACGGGCTGGAACAGGCCATCGCGGCCGGGGCGGTAACGGATGCCGCCAGTTTGCAGGACTGGCTGACGGTGATTTTGCAGGACGGGGCCGGGGCGGCGGATGCGATCCTTTTGTGCCTGACCATGGCCGGCGAAGACATGACGGGCCTGGCCTGTGCACTGGCGACATCACGCGAACGGCTGGAAGAAACACAGGCCCAGGGTGCGGCCTTTGCCCGCACCGTATCCCGGATTGTCGCGGACAGCCTGCCCCCTGCGCCGTTGCCGGTGGCGGTGGGAATGGCGGCGCGGCGGTTGTCGATGCCCCCCGCACAGGTGGCGGCGCTGTATCTGCATGGCTTTGCTTCTAATCTGGTCTCGGCGGCGGTGCGTTTCGTGCCGCTGGGCCAGACCGATGGCCAGCGGGTTCTGGCGGCCCTGCATCCGCTGATCGAAACCGTGGCTGCGCGCGCCGCCACCGCCACCGCTGACGACATCGCCAGCGCCGCCTTTGGCGCCGATCTTTCGGCGATGTTGCACGAAACCATGGAAGTCAGGATTTTCAGGACATGAGCAGCCCGAACGGCCCCTTGCGTGTGGGTATCGGTGGCCCCGTCGGCGCCGGAAAGACCACGCTGACCGAACAGTTGTGCCGGGCGATGGCGCGGGATTATTCCATCGCGGTCATCACCAACGATATCTATACATCGGAAGACGCCGATTATCTGCTGCGTGCGCAGGTCTTGCCGGGCGACCGCATCAAGGGTGTCGAAACCGGCGGCTGCCCGCATACCGCCATCCGCGAGGATGCCAGCATAAACCTGGCCGAAGTCGCGGCCTTTCGCGCCCGTATCCCGGATCTGGACATCATCTTCATCGAAAGCGGCGGCGACAATCTGGCGGCAACCTTCAGCCCCGAACTGGCCGATATCACGCTTTATGTCATCGACACGGCGGCGGGGCAGGACATCCCCCGCAAGAAGGGGCCGGGGGTGACGCGATCAGACCTGTTGATCATCAACAAGGTTGATCTGGCGCCCTATGTGGGGGTGGATCCGGATCTGCTGGAAAGCGATGCACGCGCGGCGCGGGGGGCGCGGCCTTTTGTGATGGCCGATGTGAAATCCGGCAGGGGCCTGGATCAGATCATTGCATTTCTTGTGCAGGCGGGCGGTCTGTAGCCGCGATCTCGTCCTCGGGCTGGTCAGCCCAGGGCAGGGGGCGGCCTTCGGCCTCGAACTGGGCGCGCAGGTCTTTCAGACGTTTGCGAAAGCGCGGCGCGCGCATGCGCGATGACACGTTGTGGCACAGCAGGGCCGTCAGATAGGGGCGATCGGCGGTTTCCAGATGTGCCAGAACCTGCCGCAGATAGGGTGCAAAACCGCGCCGGGCGCGGAACAGGCGGTGGAATACCGCAGCCTCCAGCTTGCCTTCGCAGGCCGCGTCGATCAGGTCGGGCAGCACCGCCATCTGGTTCAGATCATCGGCGATGCGATCATCCATATAACGGCAGCGCAGCTTGGTCACGTTCGGGCGGGTGAACAGGGCGGCATGCATCGCATCCAGCGTGTTCAGCGGATCATACAGGATATAGGCCTGCCGGGCGGCCTCGAGCATGTCTGGGGCATAGCCATAGCGATCGGTGAAACTGATCCGGCGCTTGTGGGCAAAGCGCGGGTCCCATTCGGTAACGCGCGGGTCCAGCGTGGCCTGCGGGCTGATGGCGATGACGGTCGCGCCGGGGGCGGTCACGGAAAACGCCGCCGCCGCATAGCCGCACATGCCTTCGCCATAGAATACCACGCGGTCGAACCCGTCAAAAAACCCGTCATCGACCATGCGGTCGAAAAAGCCGTAAACCTGCGATGCACGAAACCAGTCGTTTTTCGTTGTGATCAGCGACAGGCTGGACCAGCCTGCCTCTTCGGCAAGAACGCAGCTCATCGGCAGATGATCAGGCTGGTCGGACAGGTCGTCGGCATGTTCAAAGCTGACCAGAAGCGTTGTGCCATCTTCCACCAGCAAGGCGCTGTGGCCAGCGCCCAGACGTTCGAAAACCACGCCTTCACGCCGGGCATAGGCCATCAGCGTCGCATCCCAGGCCATCTGTTCCTGGGGGGCGGAAAGGGTGGTTTCAGATGACATCGGTTCTTTCATACCTTCGTGGGCCAGTATGGTTGCGGCCCGGCAAAACTGGTTTGTGTCAGGCACTGGAATGCCCCGGCAATGGGGCAGAATTTAGCTCAAGGATGCGTATTTATGCGGCGACTGTCACGGGGTTTCGCGGAATTGTCCAAAAGCATAACTTGACAGAAACCGCGCGGCCTGCAGGCCTACAGGCTGGCTGGGCGGGGCCATTAACAATCGTCCGAAAAGCGCGCGATTGTGTTCTTCGCCCATCAGCGTGTCGAATCGGGTGCGCCGCCAGACCACGGATTCGTCATGCAGACGGGCCAGTTCAGGATCGCTGCGCAATGCGGCCAGGCGGGTATTTCGCGCGGGAAACATGGCCGAAATGGTGGTGTCTTCGGCCTGTGCGAAATTGCGTTCCACCCAGTAATCCATACCCAGCCGTTCGGCCCCGTGCACCGCGCGCCCCCGGTCGCATTTCAGGATATAGCTTTCCATCGCGCCCAGCGGGTAATGGTTCAGCTGCACCAGATCGAAATGCGTCTGGCCCTGATTGGAAAAGATGCGCTGGCGGCTGAACTTTTCCGGCAATTCGCGCCCCGATCCATCGAACCACCGGGCCTGGGCGATCCGGTCGGGATGCGGGTTGCGGGGGCGGTGCACGCCCAGCTTGCGATAGGTCTTGTCGTTGCGGAACAACGTCTTGAACATGTTCGCGCGCCATGGCCACAAGATCACATCGGGGGCGGCGCGGGTGAATTGTTCGGTCACGGGGCGGTCTTCGAACCGCACGACGCCGGCATTGCCGAACAGCCGCCATGTCAGGGTGATGGCGCTGGCATCGGGCAGCGCGGCCAGCAGCGCGGGCAGGGTGCGATCACCCACATGGATATTGACAAACTCGTCGATATCCAGCGGCAGGATCCAGTCGGCCTGCCTGACCAGCGGATGCTTGTCGGCTTGTTTCATCGCCGCCCATTGCACGCCGCCCTCATGCGGGCCGTCATTGCGGATATGGGTCAGATGGCCAAGCGCGGCCAGCCGGTCCAGCATCGTATCGGTGCCGTCGTCGCAATCATTGGAAAAGACCAGAAAGTCGGTAAAGCCCACCGCCTGATGATGCGCCAGCCATTCCAGCACGAATGCGCCCTCGTTGCGCAGGGTCAGAACGGCCAGCGCGCGCATCGCTACCAGTCCTTCAGAAAGGTGACGACCTTGGCGGTCGAGGTTTTGGGATAATAGGTCAGCCCGGCGCGATGCATCGCGTCGAATACCGCCCTGACCCCCGCGGGCCCGATCCATTGCGGGTGCAGCTCGATGACCGCGCCGCGCAGGCCCGACAGATCGGCGGCGACCGGCAGCAGATCGGCCTCGGCCCCTTCGATGTCGCAGATCAGGAAGCTGGGCCTGATCGCGGCGAAAACCGCGTTGATGTCACGCACCTCGATATCATGCACGGCCACAACACCGCCATGCGCATCGCCCAGATTGTCCGACAGCGAGGATGATACGAAATCGCCCCGGACATAGAATTTCGCCTGCCCCGCCGCCGGTCCCAGCAGTGCGTTATGCACGGTAACGTTTTCCACGCCATTGGCGGCATGGACCGACGCGATATAGGGGATCAGGGCCGGATTGGCCTCGAAGGCGTGAATATTGCGCACGGCCAGCTTGGTGGCGATCAGCGTGGACATATAGCCCATACCCGCGCCCAGTTCGATCACGGTGTCACCTGGGCGCAGCACCTTGAGAACCGCGTCGGATTCCTTTTCCTCATACCGGTCTTCGCGCAACAGTTTCTGACGGCGGCGCGGGATCACCTGCGGGTCATAGGGAAAGCGCAACCCACGCGAGCGGATGAATTTCGGCTGCGGGCCTGCTGGCAAGTCTTTCATCAGTTGTCCACCTCCTGCGCCAGCGCCAGGGCGACGCGCTCCATGTCGTTCAGTTTCGTGGCCAGTGCCTGTTCATACAGGTCCTGAAATTCCGGCATGGCGTGCAGTTCGGCCGCCTTGGCACGGTGCCAGTCCACCCCGGCGCGGTGCAGGCGCGCCAGTTCGGTATCGGCCATCAGCGCATCCAGTTCGGCCCGCAGGCGGGGAATGTTGCGCTTGATCGTGACATCGCGATAGTCGGACCAGTCCATCCGCACCCAGTAATTCAACCCTATCGACCGGTCCACATGCAGCGCGCGGCCGCGCTGGCGCTTGATCAGGAAACTTTCCGCTGACCGCAACGCGTAATGGTTCAGTTGCAACAGGTCATAGCCGATCGAGCCCTTGGACGAGCGCCAGCCATTGTCCAGCACGCCGTCACCCATCGGCTGCCCCGATCCGTTGACCCAGCTTACCTTGTCGCGGAACGCATCGCGCAGCTTGTTGGGGCGGTGACAGCTAAGCTTTTCATAGGCGCCGATATTGCGGAACATGGTCTTGAACCCCCAGACCGTATGCGGCTTGGGGCAGTATTTCGGCGCGCAGGTATCGAATTGGTCGATCACCAGATCGTCGCGATAGTCCGTCACGCCATTATGGCCGAACAGCCGCCAGGTCATCGCGACATTGGTGGCATCGGGCACACGGTCGAAAAAATCCTGCAGGGTGCCATTGCCGCAGCGGATATTGATGAACTCATCCACGTCGATATGGATGATCCAGTCGGCGTTCTTTACCACGTCTTCTTTCAATGATTTGTTCAGCGCGTGCTGCTGGGGCGAATTGCCTTTCCAGTCGTCATTGTTGCGGTGCTGCACAATGCCCAGCGCCTGAAGCCGGTCCAGCAGTTCGGATGTGCCGTCTTCGCAGCCATTGGTATAGATCAGGAAATGATCCACCCCGATGGCGCGGTGATAGGCGACCCATTCCAGGATATAGGGGGCCTCGTTCTTCATGCAGCCGACGATGACATTGCCGCTGCTGCCCTTGGGCAGCGCGCGCGGCGCGGCGGGGGCAAAGGGTGCGGCCAGGTCTTCCTCATTCACCGCGCCCAGCCGGTTATGCGGGGCAAAGGGCCCGCTGGCCAGCTTGCGCAGGTTTTGCAGGGCGGCGGGGGGCAGGTCGGCATTTGGTGTTGTCGCCGGTCGGGGGGGCACCGGTTCGGGCGCGGCAGCGGCGCGGGTGGCCTGTTCGATCCGGTGCAGGAAGGCCGCCAGATATTGCGTGGCGCGAAAGCCCATCCGGGGGTCGGCCTCGGCCCAGGGGGCAGTGGCGGGGGCGCAAGTCAGGGCGGGGGCAAGGGCCGGATCGGCGCGCAGCAGGCCCGCATTGCCATCGGCAAAACGCGCTGACAGGGCCGACAGGCTGCCCGGATCAATCGGCGCGCCGGGCAGGGCGGTGTCGTCCAGCATCCGCCGCCACAGCTTGCGCGGAATGATGCGGCCCTGTGCAAGAAGAGGCGTCATCGCCACATTCATCAGCCGCGCACGGGTCAGTGCGGCAGCGGCGGGCGGGGCGGGCAAGGGCACAGGGGTGGCCTTGCCGATATTGGGCAGATCGAAGGCGGCGCGCAATTCGTCGGTCACATCCGCGCCCGCGAATAAATAGCCGTCATAGGGGCGCAGCGCCACGCTGCCTGCGCCGAACACCGTTTCCCATTGTGCCACCAGCCCTGCGTAATCCAGCCAGAAGGGCGGGGCCTGGATTTCAGGAAAGTCGTTCATAGCGGGCCGCGACGCACCCCATCGCGCCAGCGCCGCGCCGCGCCAATCGGCCGCCTGCGCCAGTGCCAGTTCGGCGGATAGTGGCGCCAGACGCCCCTGCATCAGCTGATCTGTATAGTGGCGCAGCATCACGCGGGCCTGTTCGTCGATATGGGCGACGATGCGGATATCGTCGGAAAACGGCACCAGCAGGTCGCGCAGGCGTTCCAGTTCTGCCCGCCGGTGCAGTGAGCTGCCAAGTTGCGTGGCGGACAGGATCAGCGCCTGGGGCGCGGTGCGGGTGATTTCGGCCTGCAGGTCGTTGATCATCTCATCGCGAAGGGCCTGTTGCGCGGCGTCCGTTTCCAGACCGCGCGCCGCTCGCAGCGGGTCGATATGATCAGGGTCGAGCGCCGAAAAATACAGCCGGGTATGGTTCTTGCGCCCCGGCGATTGCGCAAACAGAATGCCCTTGCCGGCCAGTTGGTCACGCTTGTCGGCCAGCACTTGCTGCAGGCGGTCGGCGCCGCAATGTTCCATGCCGATATGCAGCCAGATACGCATCAGGTTTCAGCCTCGTCTTCGGCATGGGCGCGCGGATTGGCATTGGCCACGCCCCACCAGGGCAGGTCGATCCCCAGGAATGCCGCGATCTTGTCGCGCGCGGTGGGGTCTTCGATATCATAGTCCAGAAAATCATCCGCCCCGGCGAACACCTGGCCGCAAAAGGCATAATGCCCTTCGATCCAGCGAATGCGCTGGGCATCGGTCGCGCCATATCCCGCAGGCAGACCCGGTACCGCGTTTTCGGGCAGGCGCGTGCGGCCCATATTCGACCAGCGGCCCATGCTGTCGGACAGTTTGGCCGGGTCGCGGCGGGTCAGGATGAACCGCGCGCCGGGGTGATGCGCCCGGATGGCGGCGATCACGCCCCAGTCGGTTTGCGGCCACAGGTTCAGCCCGTTGCGCACGATGTCGATTTCGGTAAAGGCGTCGAATTCGGGCATCAAGGCCAGCGGATCGCCCGTTTCGAAATAGCCATCATAGATCAGCTTGCCCACGAAACGGCGGTTGATGCGGTCGCCGTCGCTTTGGCCCGCGCGGATGCGCCAGTCGGCCACGCGCAGCCCGGCCTGTTTCAGCGCCTCGCCCAATGTGGTGGTGCCCGATTTGGGCAGACCCAGATTGATGACCTTCATCGCACCCATCATGCCCCGATCAGCGCGATCAGCGCCTCTTCCTTGGGGGATATGGTGCTGGCCGCCCGCAGTTGTTCGCGCATGGCCTGATAATCCGGCAAACCCATCAGGCGGGCGATGGTGGCGCGATGGGCAGCCACGCATTCATCATGCAGCCGCGCGATGACAGGGTCGGACTTCAGATCGTCCAGCGCGGCCTTCAGGCCGGGCAGGTGGCGCAGGATGCTGCGATCTTCCCAGGCATCGTCATTGCGTTCGCGCCAATATGTATCGTCAAAGGCACGGTTTTCGCGGTTCACGTCGCCCCGGTCGTTCTTGACCAGATAGCTGTCAAGCGAGCGCAGCGCATAATGGTTCAGCGTCGCCAGATCGCGCGCACCCCTGGCGGGGAATTTGCGGATGCGCTGCTTGTTCTCGGCGGTCTGGAAACTGTCGGGCACCTGGCGGCCGGACCCGTCGCACCAGTTTACGCCTGATGCGCGCTTGCGGGCAAAGGGGCGATGCGCGCCGAAGTATTTGACGGGAAAATCGCGCCGGGTCAGGGTCTTGACCTCTTGCGCGGTCTGATCGGTCCAGATGTCGGGATTATGACAGCGTGTAAACTGTTCGATCACGGGGCGATCTTCGAAATGTTCGATTCCGTCATTCGCGAAAAACTGAAACGTGACAGAAACGGCCTGCGGATCGCCACAGGCGGCGATCAGATCGGGGATGGTGCCATCCCCGGCATGGATGTTCAGGAACTCATCGACATCGGCCACCCAGACCCAATCGGCGCGTTCGACCACCGGCTGGCGGCGGGCATCGGCCAGGGCCTCCATCTGATAGTTGCGGCTTTGTGCGGGATTGGGCAGGTGCTGGACCAGCCCGCGTTCGGCCAGCGCATTCAGCAGCCTGTCGGTGCCATCCGTGCAGTCGTTGGAATAGAACAGATGATCGCGCACCCCGATCAGCCGGTTGAAGGCGATCCATTCCAACAGGAACGGGCCCTCGTTCTTGACGCAGGTGACGGCGGTTATCCGCATGCGCCAATCCGTGGCAGGGATATCCTGCTGCTAGTCATGACTGCCTGTCCGTTCTGCTGTGCGGTTGATCCGCTTTCTGATGTGCTCACACCCCTGCATTAGTGCCAAACTGTGGCGAATCCGTCAATGTAAGAAGGATCGCGGCGCGGTTTCGGGTGCGGGGCGGTATTTGTTCAAGATCAAGGTGACGGAACCGGGTGCGCGCTATCGTATAAGTCTTGGCGCAGAACAGGGACGACTGGCATGGATGACCCCCGGCAGACGATCGAGAAGACATTGAAACTGGGCCGGCACGGGCGGAGCATTCCGGCCTGGGCCTGGGGGGCGGGCGTGGTGATTGTTGTGGCGGCGCTGGTCTGGGCGGTGTTTCTGCGTGGCGATCCGGCTGCGGCGGTCACCTATCAGACCGAAGCGGTGCGCCGGGGCGATCTGCGCGTCACGGTGTCGACTACGGGCACGGTCGAACCCACCAACCTGGTTGAAATCTCGTCCGAATTGTCGGGCACGCTGGCCAGTGTCGAGGTGGATTACAACGATTCCGTAGAGGTAGGGCAGGTTCTGGCGCGGCTGGATGACACCAAGCTGCAGGCGCAGTTGCAGGTGCAAAAGGCCGGCCTTCTGGCCGCCGAAGCGCGGATGGAACAGGCGCAGGCCACCCTGCAAGAGGCCTTTGACAATTTCGAGACCGCCCGCAAGCTGGATGAACGCGGCGTGGGCACACATCAATCGTTTCAGGCCGCCGAGGCGACACTGACCCGCGCGCAGGCCGCGTTGCAGATCGCCGATGCCGATCGCGCGCTGGCTGCGGCCACGGTGGATCTGTATCAGGCCGATCTGGACAAGGCTGTGATCAAGGCCCCGATCAAGGGCGTCGTGCTGGCGCGTAATGCCGATGCGGGCCAGATCGTGGCCTCGGCGCTGTCGGCGCCGGTCTTGTTCACCATCGCCGAGGATCTGGCCAGCATGGAACTGCGCGTGGATATAGACGAGGCCGATATCGGGCGTATCGCGCTGGGCAACCGGGCGACATTCACGGTGGACGCGTTCGATGATGAAACCTTTCCCGCCCGGATATCCGAGGTGCGCTTTGCCCCCGAAACCGTCGATGGGGTGGTCAGCTACAAGGCCATTCTGGATATCGACAATTCCGATCTGCGCCTGCGTCCCGGCATGACCGCCACGGCTGATATCATCGTGGCCGAATTGTCGGACGTTCTGATGGTGCCCAATGCGGCGCTGCGTTTCGCGCCGCCGCAGGTGATCAAGAGCAGCGGCGGGGGCAGCGGTCTGCTGGGCCTGATCGTGCCCAATCCCACCGGCCCCGCCGCCAGCAATGCCGATGCCCGCAAATCGGTCTGGGTTCTGCGCGACGGGCAGGCGGCGCAGGTGATGGTGGTGTCCGGCCAAAGCGACGGGCGGTATACGGCCATTACCAGCGATGATCTGTCGGCGGGCGATCTGGTGATCACCGATCAGACCGGGGGCGATTGACATGGCCCAGGGCCCCGAACCGGCCAACGCCCTCATTGATCTGAGGGGCATCACCCGCGTCTATGGCACGGGCGAGGCCGAGGTGCAGGCCCTGCGCGGCATCGACCTGCGCATCGAGCGCGGTGAATTCGTGGCGATCATGGGCGCGTCGGGGTCGGGCAAATCGACAGCGATGAACGTGATCGGCTGTCTGGATACGCCGACGGCGGGCATCTACCGGTTTGAAGGGGTCGATGTGGGGCAATTGACGCGCGACCAGCGGGCGCTGTTGCGGCGCAACTATCTGGGCTTCGTGTTTCAGGGCTATAACCTGCTGGCGCGCACCACGGCGCTGGAGAATGTTGAACTGCCGCTGATCTACAAGGGGCTGGCGCGGGCGGAACGCCGTGATATGGCGCTGGCGGCGCTGGAAAAGGTGGGCCTGTCGGAACGGGCCGGGCATGATCCGTCACAATTGTCGGGCGGGCAGCAACAGCGGGTGGCGATCGCGCGTGCCCTGGCGGGCAATCCCGAAGTCATTTTGGCCGATGAGCCCACCGGCAACCTAGACACCGCCCGCAGCCGCGAGATCATGGACCTGTTGCGCCGTCTGAATTCTGATGACGGGATCACCATCGTGATGGTCACCCATGAAGAAGACATGGCCGCCTATGCCGGGCGTCTGGTCAGTTTTGTCGATGGCAAGATCAGCGCGGACCTGCCGGTGGAACGGAGCAAAGCCCATGCTGATTGAAACCCTGCGGCTGGCGATCCAGGCGATATTCCGCAACACGATGCGGTCGTTTCTGACGGTGCTGGGCATCGTGATCGGGGTGGCGGCGGTGATTGCCATGGTCACGGTCGGGCAGGGATCGCAGCAACAGGTAACCGCCGATGTGGCCAGCCTGGGCACAAATACATTGATGGTGATGCCCGGTCAGGGCGGGATGCGGCAGGGTGGTTTTACCGCCGACCGCCCCTTCAGCATGGCCGATGCGCAGGCCATTCAGGACCAGTTGTCCAGCATCGAGATTGCCGCCCCCTATTCGATGACGGGCGCCACGGTGGTGTTCGGGGCGGAAAATCATTTCACCCAGCTGGTCGGGGCGAACACATCGCTGATGCAGGCGATGAACTGGACCGTGGCGATGGGGCGCGCCTTTAGCGATGCCGAGGAACGCGCCGGACGGCCGGTCTGCCTTGTCGGTGAAACCGTGCGCCAGACGCTGTTCGGAAATACCAACCCCATCGGTGAAACGCTGCGCACCAAGTCGCTGGCCTGCGAGGTCGTGGGCGTGCTGGCCGCCAAGGGCGTCACCAGTTTCGGCGAGGATCAGGACGATATCATCGGTATCCCGCTGCGCACCTTTCAGCGCCGGGTGGCAGGGAATGCCGATGTGGCGCTGATCTATGTCACTGCCCGCGACGGCGTATCGACAGAACGCGCCACCCGCGAGATCGAGGCATTGTTGCGCGAACGCCGCCGCATATCGCCGGGCGAGGAAGACGATTTTTCGGTGATGGATATGAAGCAGATCGCCTCGATCCTGACCGGGATCACCTCGGTTCTGACGGGGCTGCTGGCCTCGGTCGCGGCGGTCAGCCTGCTGGTGGGCGGCATCGGCATCATGAATATCATGCTGGTCTCGGTGACCGAACGCACGCGCGAGATCGGTATTCGTCTGGCGATCGGGGCGCAGACGGGGCAGGTGCTGATGCAGTTTCTTGTCGAAGCGATGGTTTTGTCATTGCTGGGCGGGGCGCTGGGCATCGCGCTGGGGCTTGGTCTGGCGGCGGTCGGGGCGCGGCTGATGTCGATCCCCTTTACGCCCGATCCGTTCGTCGTGGTTCTGGCCTTTGCCTTTTCGGCCGGGGTCGGCGTGATCTTCGGATTTTTCCCGGCCCGGCGCGCCGCCCGCATGGACCCGATCGAGGCCTTGCGCCATCAGTAACATGATCTGCGCGCATCTCTGGAAGTGGGGCGCAAGGGGCGATATATAGGCAGACAAAGGATATTTCCATGACCCGTCCCGCCCATGACATGATCCCCGAAACCGCCCTGACCTGGCATCGCGCCGGAAAGGGGGCGGCGCTGGCAACCGTCGTGCAGACTTGGGGCAGCGCGCCCAGGCCCGCGGGCAGCCAACTGGCCATATCGGGTGCTGGCGATATCGAAGGCTCGGTATCGGGGGGCTGCGTTGAAGGCGCGGTGGTGGCCGAGGCGCAAGAGGCCATGGACGAAGGCTGCGCGCGAATCGTCGAATATGGGGTCAGCGACGAAAACGCCTTTGCCGTGGGCCTGGCCTGCGGCGGCACGATCCGGGTGCTGATCGAACCGGTCGGCCGCGATCTGCCGGTGGCGTTGCTGTCCGAACTGGTGGCCCGTCGCGAGGGGCGCGAAGGCGTGGCCTATGTCGTGGATACCGATACGTGGGAGCGCCATCTGGTCGGCCCGCAGGATGCGGGTCTGGCGCCCGAACTGGCTGCACGTTTCGCTGCCGGCAAATCGGGTTTTGAAGGCGCGCGTTTTGTCGCCATTCATAATCCGCCGCTGCGCATGGCCGTGGTGGGGGCGGTGCATGTGGCCCAGCCGCTGGTGCAAATGGCGCAGCTTACCGGGTTCGACACCACGCTGATCGACCCGCGAGAGGCCTTTGCCGCACCGGCGCGCTTTCCCGGCCAGCAGATCGTGACCGACTGGCCCGATGCGGCACTTGCCGATCACGGGCTGGATGCGCATACGGCCGTGGTGACATTGACCCATGACCCCAAGCTGGACGATCCGGCGCTGATGGCGGCGCTGCGCTCTGACGTGTTCTATATCGGGGCGCTGGGGTCGCACCGCACCCATGACAAGCGGGTCGCGCGGCTGGCGCAGGCAGGTTTTACCGCTGAACAGATCGCGCGCGTTCACGGGCCTGTCGGGCTGGCCATCGGCGCGCAAACCCCGGCCGAGATCGCCGTATCGATCATGGCGCAGGTGGTCCAGATTTTACGAAAGGGGCGTGGCTGAGAAAATCAGAGGTTTTCAAAGCAGGCGCAGAATGATTATCTCGCGCCGGACGCTGCAGGAGGAGCATATATGACAACCGTGAAGATGACCGTTAACGGCACCGCCGTATCGGGCCCGGTCGAGGGGCGCACCCTGCTGGTTGAATTCCTGCGCGAAGGCCTTGGCCTGACGGGCACCCATGTGGGCTGTGATACCAGCCAATGCGGCGCCTGCCTTGTGCATGTCGATGGCAAGCCGGTGAAATCCTGCACCATGCTGGCGCAAGAGGCCGCCGGTGCCACTGTGACCACGATCGAAGGCATGGCCAACCCTGATGGCACGCTGGGCCGGGTGCAGCAGGCCTTTCAGGACCTGCACGGCCTGCAATGCGGGTTTTGCACGCCGGGCATGGTGATGTCGGCGGCGGCACTGCTGGCGGAAAACCCCAAGCCGGACGAACACCAGATTCGCGAGTATCTTGAGGGCAATCTGTGCCGTTGCACGGGTTATCAGAACATCGTTCGCGCGGTGCTTGCGGCCTCGGGGCAAGACCCGGTGCTGGCGGCGGCGCAATAGGGGGCTGGCCATGTATGATTTCGAATTTATCCGCCCCACGACGCTGGACGAGGCCGTAACGGCCCTGCAACAGGACGAGGCCAAGCTGTTGGCGGGTGGGCAAACCCTGATCCCCACCATGAAACAGCGGCTGGCCGCGCCATCGGTTCTGATCAGCCTGACCGCCATTGAGGCGCTGAATTTCATTCGCGAGCAGGGCGATACCATCTGTATCGGTGCGGCCACGACCCATGCGCAAGTGGCCGCGGGCGCGGGCGCCTTTCCGGCGCTGGCGGCGCTGGCCGGTCAGATCGGTGATGCCGCGGTGCGCAGCCGCGGCACGGTGGGGGGATCGCTGGCCAATAACGACCCTTCCGCCTGCTATCCGGCAGCGGCGCTGGGCACCGGTGCGACCATCGTGACCAATTGCCGTGAAATCGCCGCAGATGACTATTTCCAGGGCATGTTCGTGACCGCGCTGGACGAGGGCGAAATAATCACCGAACTGCAATTTCCCATCGCCCCACGCGCGGCCTATGTGAAATTCGCGCAGCCCGCGTCGCGCTTTGCGCTGGTCGGTGTCTTTGTTGCGCACTATCCGGATGGCGTGCGCGTCGCCGTGACAGGCGCATCGGAACAGGGCGTGTTTCGCTGGGCCGAGGCCGAACAGGCCCTTTCGGCCAATTTCACGCCTGATGCCTTGAAGGGGCTTTCCGCCAGCGCCGAGGGCCTGATCGGCGATATCCATGGCACGGCCGAATACCGGGCGCATCTGATCGGGGTGATCACCCGCCGGGCAGTGGCTGCGGCAGGGTAAATCCGGCCGCACATGGTTCAACAAAAAAGGCCCCGACACTTGTTCGGGGCCTTGGTCATTGGGGCATGTGCCGGTCTATTTCGGCATCGGGCCGACCATCATCACCATCTGACGGCCTTCCATCTTGGGCATGTTCTCGATCTTGCCGATATCCTTGACGTCTTCGGCCACACGCTCCAGCAATTCGCGCCCCAGGTTCTGGTGCGCCATTTCCCGGCCGCGAAAGCGCAGGGTGACCTTCACCTTGTCGCCGTTTTCCAGAAACTTGAACACGCTGCGCATCTTGACGTCATAGTCATGGGTGTCCGTATTGGGACGGAACTTGACCTCTTTGACCTCGATGATCTTTTGCTTCTTGCGTGCTTCGGATTCGCGTTTCTGGGTTTCGTATTTGTATTTGCCGAAATCCATGATCTTGCAGACCGGTGGTTCCGCATTGGGCGAAATCTCGACCAGGTCCAGCCCGGCGATCTCGGCCAATTCCATGCCCCGTTCGGGGGTGACCACGCCAACATTTTCGCCATCGGCGCCGATCAGCCGAATCTGGGGCGACCGGATCCGGTCATTGATGCGGGGGCCGGTTTCGCGCTGTGGGGGCGCGTTGTGGGGTCTGCGAGCTATGGTATTGATCCTTGAATGGTTTTCTGACTCGAACGCAGAGAATAAGGCGAGTGCGATGGGCTTTCAACCGGATTGTTGGATTGGCGCGGCAAAGCACCGCCGGTTTTCAGCAGGCTGGTGCATAATCGGCTTTTCATTTTTGCGCGGGCGGCGCAGATAGGCGCCAGCGAAACATTGCAAAGGGGTTCGTAATGACAAGAAAGCTGAGCATCGTCGTTATACTGGTTGTCGCCGCCGCACTGGGCTGGTTCTATCTGCGTCCGACCGCACCGGAAATGACAAAGACCGACGAAGCGGCGCCAAGCACCGCCCAACCCGCTGAAAAGACCATGTCCGAGGCGGCACAAACAGCCAAGGAAACGGTCAAGGAAGCCACTCAGACTGTCAAGGAAGCGACAACCGCCGCGGCCGAATCCGTAAAGGAAACCGCGGCCACCGCGACCGAGACCGTTAAGGAAGACGCCAAGGCAACCGTCGATTCGGTCAAGCAAGCCACCACGACAACCGTCGATGCCGCCAAGGAAGCACCGATGGCACCGGCCGATCTGCTGACCCCGGAGAACTTTGACATCGACAAGGTCAACGCCCTGCTGGATGCCTCGACCCTGTCGGATGACAAGCGCGCGGCTTTCAAGGCTACTCTGGCGCAGGCCCAGGATAACCCGGCCATGCTGGCCAGCGTTCTTGGCCAGATCAAAACGGCGATGGGGCTGTAATCCCGCTGCCTGAAACGGAAAAAGCCGCGCGTTCTGCGCGGCTTTTTTATTTTCGATATACGGGGCGTCAGTCGACGAAGGCCTTTTCGACCACATATTCGGCAGGGTCGGAATTGGCGCCCTCGCGCAGGCCAAAGCCTTCCATCAGCGCCTTGATATCCTTGTTGAATGCCAGCGAACCGCAGACCATCGCGCGATCGGTTTCGGGCTTGATGCCGTCAATGCCCAGATCGCGGAATACAGTTCCGTCCTGCAGCAGTGTGGTGATGCGGCCCATGCGCGGGCTGTCTTCGCGGGTGGTGGTCGGGTAATAATGCAGCTTGTCCCCGACCAGTTCGCCGATCAGCGGATCGTCTTTCAGGGCGGCGACCAGCTGGCGGCCATATTCCAGCTCTGCCAGTTCGCGGCAGGTATGGGTGACGATCACCTGATCGTAACGTTCATAGGTTTCCGGATCGCGCAACAGCGATGCGAAGGGGGCAAAACCGGTGCCGGTGGCAAAGAACCAGATGCGCTTGCCGGGCAGCAATGCGTCATGCACCAGCGTGCCCACGGGCTTGGGCCGAAGGATGATCTGATCGCCGGGCTGGATATGCTGCAACCGGCTGGTCAGCGGGCCGTCGGGCACCTTGATCGAATAGAATTCCAGCTCTTCGTCCCAGGATGGCGAGGCGATGGAATAGGCCCGCAGCAGCGGTTTGCCATTATCGCCCAGCAGGCCGATCATCACAAATTCGCCCGACCGGAACCGCAGGCTTTGCGGCCGGGTGACGCGGAAGGAAAACAGCCGGTCGGTCCAGTGGCGCACTTCGGTCACCGTCTGGGCGTCGGGCAGCATGGCGGGTTTGGGTGTCGTCGCGGTCTGGGCGGTCATTGGGTTCTCACTGATATCCAGGTTGACGCACCGAGACCAAAACCGCCGTCGACAGTCAATGGTAATTGCGCTGGAAACGGGAAAATAGTTCTGATAATGCTGTGATCGACGCCCTGACGGGAAATTATTCCAAAATTTGGACGATAGCATAATGAAACTTGATAAGACCGATCGCAAGATTCTGGCTGAACTTCAGCGTGATGCCGCCCAGTCGCTGGACGAGATCGCCAAAACCGTGGGGTCATCGAAAACGCCGGTCTGGAACCGTATCCGCAAGATGCGCGAAACCGGGGTGATCCGTGGCCAGACCGTGATCGTCGATCCCGATGCGCTGGGGCTGGAGGCGTGCTTTTTCGTGCTGATCCGCACCTCCGAACATGATGCCGAATGGCAGCAAAAGTTCCTGCACGCCCTGCAGGCCCGCCCCGAGGTGCTGGAGGCGCACCGCCTGGCAGGCGATATCGACTATGTTCTCAAGGTGATGGTGCCCAATGCGCGGGCCTATGATGCCTTTTATCAGGCGCTGATCGCCGAGGTGAAGATCCACAACGTCACCGCCCTGTTGTCGATGCAGGAGATCAAGGCAACGACCGCCTTGCCGGTCTGACATCTGACAACCGGCAGGGCGTGTCGCGGGCGGTCAGGCCGCTTCCAGCGCGTCGATGATGCCTTTGAAATCAGCCGCCTTCAACGATGCCCCGCCAACCAGCGCGCCATCCACATTGGGAACTGCGAAAATCTCGGCCGCGTTGGATGACTTGACCGACCCACCATACAGCAGGCGCATCGCATTGGCGGTATTGCCGAACCGCGCCAGCAGTTGCGCGCGCATGAAATCATGCACTTCACCAATCTGGGGCAGGGTGGGTACCTTGCCGGTGCCGATGGCCCAGACAGGTTCATAGGCCACGACCAGCCGGTCATCCGTCATCCCGTTGGGCAGTGACCCGGCCAATTGCGTGCCAATCACCGCCAGTGTCTGGCCCGCATCGCGCTGCGCTTCGGTTTCGCCGACGCAGACAATGGCGATCAGCCCCGCATTCAGCGCGGCCTTGACCTTGGCCTGCACATCGGCATCGGTTTCATTATGATCGGCGCGGCGTTCCGAATGGCCCAGGATGACATAGCCGGCGCCCGCATCGGCCAGCATTTCCGCCGCGAGATCGCCGGTATGCGCGCCCATCGCATTGGCGTGGCAATCTTGCCCGCCGGTGGCGATGGTGCTGCCCCGCACCAGATCCGACAGGCGCGATAACAGCGTGGCTGGCGGACAGATCAGGATATCGACACCGGCCGTCGGGCAGGCGGCCATCAGGGCGCGGGCCTGGTCCAGCTCGGCGCTGGTCCCGTTCATCTTCCAGTTTCCGGCGGCAAGCTTGCGTGGCATCGGTTTCTCCCGTCTGTGATCTCGCATTTCATGCCCCGAAAGGGCGGCAGATGGCAAGGGCAGGGTGGGCAGGTTGCGCTAACGCTTTTTCGCGCGGCGGCGCTCGGCGGCGGCGCGGGCAATCTCCAGTGAACGACGGGCCCAGGTCAGGGCCTCGTCAGGGTCTTCCAGCGCGCTGTCAGGCAGGGATGTCAGGCCCGGGATGACGCGCGGCCCGGTTTTTGTGTCATAGCTGAATGCTTCGGACCCTGCGGCGCGATAGTCTTCAACCAGCGCCCCGGCGGCCTTCATGTAAATGCCATCGCCCAGCAGGGCCGCGAACATCGCATCGTCGATATAAAGCGCCGTGCCGCCGAACAGACGTTTGGTCGTGATCGGGCCAAGCCCGGCAAACAGATCGCGCGCATGCTCCAGCAGGCCCGGATCAACCGCCATCAGGTTTCGGCGAACTTGATGGATTCACCGCAGCCGCAGGCATCCACCACATTGGGATTGCGGAACTTGAACCCGCTTTCCAGCAGCCCGGTTTCATAGTCGATTTCGGTGCCGAACAGAAACATCTGTGCCATGGGTGCGATCATCACCCGCGCGCCGTCCTGTTCCACGGCCTCGTCCAGCGGATCGACCGTGGTGACATATTCCATGGTGTATTCCATGCCCGCGCAACCGCCCTTCTTGACGCCGATGCGCAGACCCTGCGCCCCGTCACGCGCCATCAGGCGCGCGATCTGCGCCGCCGCCGCCGGGGTCAACGTCACTGCCTGTTTGCCGGGAATGCCGAACATGATCTGCCTTTTTTCAAGCTGTGTGCAGCAAAGATAGGGCCGCGCGGGCGCAATCTCAACCCATCATGCGCAGCAGGGCCTGGGTTGCAAAGGCCGCCAGCAGCGCCCAGCCGATCGAAGCCAGCGTGCCGATGATCACATATTCGGCCAGACGCCGGTCATCCTCGATGGTGCGCACCCGCAGGAATGACTTGGCCGCGATCAGAAAACCCACCCCGGCGGCCTGCCCCGTCAGCACCAGCAAGAATGTCAGCCCGCGCTCCAGCAGCCCGATCACTGCGCCGCCATTGGCCAGCCCGTCTGTCGTCATCCCCTCCAGATAGGGTTGCATCAGCTTGCCCACGGCGAACTGACCCATCCGTGTGGCGATGACCGCGCCGGTGGTGAACAGCATGATCTGCGGCAGATTGCCGATCACGGGGGAAAAATCCGCCACAAGGGCGGGGGGCATGCCCCAGATGCCGCTGGCAAAGGCATTCGGCCAGATCAGCGCCACAGCGATTAGGCTGATCCAATGCGCGGCCTGATCGGCCAGAAATGCCGCCAGCCCATCGCGCCCCAGATGTGTCTTGATCAGGTCAATGGCCAGATGCGCTCCGGCCACCGCCAGCGCTGCCCAATGCAGCGACCCCAGACAGGCCTGTGTCAGCTCCAGAACGATGGTGACATGAACCAGCATCGGCAGAGGGCGTTTCTTGCCCGCCACCATCCAGCGTGTCTGGAAGATGAAATCGGCCAGCACATGCGCCAGGCTCAGCGCGATCAGCGTCTGGGGCATGGGCGCGGACCAGTCCACAGGGCCGGACCCTTGTAATGAAAATTACAGGGTTTTTGACCGGTAAATAAAAATACAGGGTAATTTCCCTGTTTTTCGGATGCGCTAATCATGCTCACGCCCCTCGAATGCGGCCAGCGCCGGCTCCAGCGCCCACAGGGCCGCGCTGTCCAGCCTGTCGGCCAGGGATTGCTGGGCGATCCCCAGTTGCTGCGCCATATCCGTCTGGGTGGGGGCATCTGGCGCCAGGGCCAGCAGCATCGCCTCGGCCTGCTTGGCGGTCCAGCCCCGGGCGATGGCATCGGCCAGCGGGAACAGCGCGGCGGCGTGGCGAGGCAGCTCGGGCGCCGACAATATCAGCCGCGCGCCCCGGCGTATCCCGTCCAGCGCCCGGCCCGACAGCTCGAACGCCGCGCCAGCGGCGCTGTCCAGCCGGGCGGGCGGCGATGTCGGCACCGCACCAATACCAACCGCAATCCGGGTGGCCAGCGCATCCTGCGCCCGCAAACAGGCCCCCAGATACAGGCAGGATCGCAGCGCAAGCCCCGGTTTTTCCAGATAAATCTGCCACCCATCACCGCGAAACCGGCTGAACCGCACATCCGCCCCGGCCCAGCCGGACAGCACAACGGCGCCCTGCGACAATGCCGCCATCGCCGCCTCCACAGCCTCGGCGCCGAATGTGGTGGACCTGATCAGATCGCCGGTCAATACCGCTGCGTAATGCGTCATCGCGCCCCCCGGGCCATTCGTTTTTCAGATGATAGGGGCAGGGGCGCGACCCGCGCAAGCAGCTTACATGAAGCCCAGTTCCAGTCGGGCCTCGTCGCTCATCATCTCCATCCCCCAGGGCGGATCGAAGGTCATTTCGACATCGACCTGCTTGATCCCGGGCAGCGGTTCGATCGCATCGGCCAGCCAGCCGGGCATTTCCCCGGCCACCGGACAACCCGGCGCGGTCAGCGACATCAGCACATGCACGGCATTCTCGTCATCGATCTCGATCGTATAGACCAAGCCCAGATCGAAGATATTTACCGGAATTTCAGGGTCATAGACAGTGCGGCACGCCTCGACCACCGCATCATACATCGGATGATCGGTGGTGGATGGCTTGATCAACGGCGCGCCTTCAAGCTTCTGGCTGTCCTGATGCATGGTTTCATCCTCAATCCTGAGGAAAGATATAAGGAACAAACCGCTCAGCGTAAAGTGGCCCGGCAAATCCCCATCACCTTGGCGCAAATACTCGCGCCGCAGGCCGCGCCCGGCAGGGCGCATAGCAAAGGCATGGCCCGGCACGGGCCACGATCAGATCACGCGGCGTCGCTGTCGCGCAGGCGTTTGCGGGCCGGGGCGGGGCGCAGGCTTTTCTCGATCTCGTCGAACAGGATCGCGGGCAGGTTCTTGCCGCTGGCGCGCTCGATCCCCTCGAACCCGGGCGACGAATTGACCTCCAGCACCTTGGGCCCGTCATCCGAACGCAGCATATCCACCCCGGCCATGTTCAGCTTGAACGCCCGCGCCGCTCGCAGGGCGGTTTCACGTTCCTCTTTGGTGATGCGCACCGGCTCGGCCCGCCCGCCCTGATGCAGGTTCGACCGGAACTCGCCCGCGCCCGCCACGCGGCGCATCGCGGCCACCACCTTGCCGCCGATCACCAGACAGCGGATATCCTCGCCCGCGGCTTCCTTGACGAAATGTTGCACCAGAAAGCTGGCCTTCAGCCCGCGAAAGGCCGAAATCACCGATTGCGCGGCCTTCTTGGTTTCGGCCAGCACCACGCCGCGCCCCTGGGTGCTTTCCAGCAGCTTCACGATCAGTGGCGCGCCGCCCACAAGCCCGATCAGGTTGTCAGTATCCTTGGGCGAGGCGGCAAAGGCCGTCACCGGCATGCCGATCCGGTATCTGGCCAGCACCTGATGCGCGTTCAGCTTGTCGCGGCTGGCGGTGATGCCTTCGGACCCGTTCACGCAATAGGTGCCGATGGTTTCAAACTGGCGGATCACGGCCGTGCCATAAGATGTCACCGATGCCCCGATGCGCGGGATCACCACATCATAGCGCGGCAGGCGCTTGCCGTCATAATAAACCTCGGGCGCCAGCGCATTTATCGCCATGTAACAGCGTGTTGTGTCGATAACTTCCACCACGTGACCCCGCGCTTCGCCTTCGGCCACGATCCGCGTTGTGGTATAGCTGCCTTCCTCGCGGCTCAGCACTGCCACGCGCAGCGCCCGTGCGGGGGCCACGGCGCGCACGGTGGTGGAGTGATAGACATCATAGGACAAGATCGGCTGGCAGAACCGTTCGCCAGGGCGGATCACCATATCGTCACCCAGCGCCTGACGGCCCAGCAGCATCCGGTAAGCCATCGCGCCGCGATCGGTCAGCGTCACCTCGATCGGCCAGACCCGGTCGCCCATCGCCAGATCGGTGCGGATGACATAGCGCAATTCCGATTCGCCATTCGATGATGTGACATCGCGCCGGTCGATCACCTCGGCCGAACAGGCGATCACCAGATCCTCGCGCCCCGGAATGGGATGCACGGCAAAGCGCACGCGCGGCTGTGTCGCCGGGCCAAAGGGTTCGATATCGAAGGCATGCAGCGCCGAGGTGCGCGCGCCGGTGTCGATCTTGGCTTTCAGGGCGGGCAGGCCAAGCCCGGGCAGGGCGGCCCATTCTTCCCAACCCAGATGGAACCCATCACGTGCAGGTGTCATCCCGTCCATATCAATCGACCCTTATTGGAATTCCGGTGGAATCGCCTATACCGGCGCTTCGGCAAGACGCAGGCAGGATCAGATATGACGCAGTTGTTCAACTTTGATGTGAAGGCCCGTGACGGAAAAGCGCGCATGGGCGTTATTTCCACACCGCGTGGCGAAATTCGCACGCCTGCCTTCATGCCGGTGGGCACGGCGGCCACGGTCAAGGCCATGCTGCCCGACAGCGTGGCCGCGACGGGGGCCGATATTCTGCTGGGCAATACCTATCATCTGATGCTGCGCCCGACGGCGGAACGGATCGACCGGCTGGGGGGGCTGCACAAATTCATGAACTGGACTGGCCCGATCCTGACCGATAGCGGCGGCTTTCAGGTCATGAGCCTGTCGGGCCTGCGCAAGCTGACCGAAGAGGGCGTGAAATTCAAATCGCATATCGACGGGTCCACCCATTACCTGACGCCGGAACGCAGCATGGAGATCCAGCGGCTGCTGGGGTCCGACATCGTGATGTGTTTCGATGAATGCCCGGCCTTGCCGGCATCGGTCGAACGCGTGGCCGAAAGCATGCGCCTGTCGATGCGATGGGCGGCGCGGTCAAAGGCGTCCTTTGGTGATCGGCCCGGCCATGCGCTGTTCGGCATCCAGCAAGGCGGCGTGACGCAAGAGCTTCGCGCTGAAAGTGCCGAAAAACTAATGCAAATCGGGTTTGACGGCTATGCGGTCGGCGGGCTGGCGGTGGGTGAAGGGCAGGCGGCGATGTTCGGCGTGCTGGACTATGCGCCCGACATGCTGCCCGCCGACAGGCCGCGCTATCTGATGGGCGTGGGCAAGCCCGACGATATCGTGGGCGCGGTCAAGCGCGGCATCGACATGATGGATTGCGTCTTGCCCAGCCGGTCCGGCCGCACGGGCCAGGTGTTCACGCGCCATGGCGTGCTGAACATCAAGAACGCGCGCCATCAGGACGACCCGCGCCCGCTGGATGAGGCCTGCACCTGCCCGGCCTGCCGCAGTTACAGCCGCGCCTATCTGCACCATGTGTTCCGCGCGCAGGAAATCATCAGCTCCATGCTGCTGACATGGCATAACCTGCAATATTATCAGGATCTTATGGCAGGAATGCGCGGCGCGATTGCCCAAGGGCAGTTTGCAGCCTGGGAGGCCGATTTTCACGCCGGGCGCGCGCAAGGCGATATCGACCCCCTTTGATCGCCCCCTTGCGCCTACGCGGTGACGGTTTAGGTTGGTGCTGACACCTTGATAAGGATTACATCATGACCGAGGCCTTGTTCACCCCCTTTGCCGCCGGCAAGCTGGACTTGAAGAACCGCGTGGTGATGGCCCCGCTGACGCGCAATCGCGCAGATCCGGCCACCGATGCGCCCACCGATCTGCATGTCACCTATTACACCCAGCGCGCCGATGCCGGGCTGATCATATCAGAGGCCTCGCAGATCACCCCAGAAGGGCGCGGCTATATCGACACCCCCGGTATTTACAGCCCCGAACAGATCAAGGGCTGGAAGGCAGTGACCGACGCGGTTCATGCCAAGGGCGGCAAGATCGTGATTCAGTTGTGGCATGTGGGGCGGGTGTCGCACACATCGCTGCAGCCGGGCGGGGCTGCACCGGTGGCCCCTTCGGCCATCGCGGCAGAGGGCGGCAGAACCTTTACCCGGGCAGGGTTCGTGCAGCCATCGGTGCCGCGCGCACTGCGGCTGGACGAACTGCCCCGCATTGTCGCCGATTACCGCCATGCCGCCATCTGCGCCAAACAGGCCGGGTTTGACGGGGTCGAGGTGCACGGCGCCAACGGGTATCTTCTGGATCAGTTCCTGCGCGATGGCGCCAACAAGCGTGACGATGCCTATGGCGGCGCCATTGCCTATCGTGCGCGGTTGTTGCTGGAGGTGCTGGAGGCGGTCACGGATGTCTGGGGGGGCGGGCGCGTGGGCCTGCGGCTCAGCCCGTATACCCCGTCCAATGGCATGACCGACAGTGACCCGATGGCGGTGTTCAGTTACGTCATTCAGGAATTGAACCGGTTCGATCTGGCCTATCTGCACATGATCGAAGGCCAGACTGGCGGCGCGCGCGACGCGGCCCCGGCAGGGGCGATTGATACATTGCGGGCGTTGTTCGATGGCCCCTATATGGCCAATAACGGCTATACCCGCGACATGGCGATTGCCGCCGTGGCCGAAGGGCGCGCCGATATGGTCGCCTTTGGCAAGCCGTTCATTTCCAACCCCGATCTGGTCGAGCGTCTGAAGCAGAATGCGCCCTTGAACGAATTGCGGGCCGATCTGCTGTATGGGGGCGGCGCGGCGGGATATACCGATTATCCCGTCCTGACTGAAACGCAGACCGCCTGAGCGCGGCAGAACTATCGGGATCGGGCC
>NZ_JBSRVX010000052.1:0-74607 GCF_055134745.1 Actibacterium sp. | reverse complement strand
GTTGATGCGACAACAGAATATATTATGCTCATTCCATTAATAGCAAATATGCATCAAAATGCTGCTGCAGTAAAATCTGCTTCTTTCGTTATGAATAATGGTGAATTACAACTCTTTGGGCTGTGTGCAGTTCAGGCGGATCTGGCCAGATCGCGCAGCACGTAATGCAGCACGCCGCCGTTTTCGACATATTCGATCTCGGGCGCGGTATCGATCCGGCATTTCAGCGTGATCGTCTTTGCCGTGCCATCGGCATAGGTGATGGTGCAGGGCACCTCGGCCAGCGGTTTCAGATCGCCCGCCAACCCGCTGATCGACACGGTTTCATCACCGGTCAGACCCAGCGATTTGCGATTGTCGCCGCCGGTAAATTCAAACGGGATCACGCCCATGCCAACCAGGTTCGACCGGTGGATGCGTTCAAAGCTTTCCGCGATCACCGCCTTGACGCCCAAGAGCGCCGTGCCCTTGGCCGCCCAGTCGCGCGACGATCCGGCACCGTATTCGATGCCGCCAAAGATCACCAGCGGCGTGCCCGCCGCCTGATAGGCCATCGAGGCGTCATAGATGCTGGTCTGCGCACCATCGGGGCCCTTGGTATAGCCGCCTTCGACACCTTCCAGCATCTCGTTCTTGATGCGGATATTGGCGAAAGTGCCGCGCATCATCACCTCGTGATTGCCGCGACGGCTGCCATAGCTGTTGAACTCGGACACCGGCACGCCGCGCTCGGTCAGGTATTTGCCGGCGGGGGTGGTCGCCTTGAACGACCCGGCGGGGCTGATGTGATCGGTGGTGATCATGTCGCCCAGCACCGCCAGAACGCGCGCGCCACTGATATCGGAAATCACGCCCGCGTCTTTCGACATGCCACGGAAATAGGGCGGGTTCTGGATATAGGTCGATTCCGGCGGCCAGTTATAGGTTTCGCTGTCCACGGTTTCGACCGCCTGCCATTTGGCATCGCCCTTGAACACATCGGCATATTTCTTCTGGAAGGCCGCGCGGGTGACGGTCTTTTCGACCAGATCGGCGATTTCCTTGTTCGTCGGCCACACATCTTTAAGGTAAACCGGCTTGCCATCCTTGCCCGTGCCCAAGGGTTCGTTGGTCAGGTCGATATTCATGTCGCCGGCCAGCGCATAGGCCACCACCAGCGGCGGGCTGGCCAGATAGTTGGCGCGCACGTCCGGGGAAATCCGGCCTTCAAAGTTGCGGTTGCCCGACAGGACCGACACCGCGATCAGGTCACTATCGGCGATCGCCTTGGAGATTTCGGGTTGCAGCGGGCCGGAATTGCCGATGCAGGTGGTGCAGCCATAACCGACCAGGTTGAAACCGATGGCGTCCAGATCCTCTTGCAGACCGGCGGCCTCCAGATATTCGCTGACGACCTGAGACCCCGGCGCAAGCGATGTTTTCACCCAAGGTTTGCGGTTCAGCCCCAGCGCCCGCGCCTTGCGCGCCACCAGACCGGCGCCGATCATGACATAGGGGTTCGAGGTGTTGGTGCAGGAGGTGATCGAGGCGATCACGACCGAGCCATCGCGTAGCTTGTAATCCTCACCCGCCACGGCGGCGGTCTTGTGAATCTCGACCGATTTGGTCGCCACGGGGCCTTCGTCGGCCATGTCCTTGGCATCGGCGGAAATGTCGATGCCGCGATATTCGGTCACGACCTTGATAAAGGAATCGGCGGACTGGGTCAGCGGCACATAGTCTTGCGGGCGTTTCGGGCCGGAAATGGCAGGCACGATCGTGCCCATGTCCAGATGCAGCGTCGAGGAATAGATCGGGTCGTAATCCGCGCCGCGCCACATGCCGTTTTCCTTGGCATAGGCCTCGACCAATGCAATGCGGTCCTCGTCCCGGCCGGTCATGTGCAGATAGCGCAGGGTTTCATTATCAATCGGGAAGAAACCGCAGGTCGCGCCATATTCGGGGGCCATGTTGGCAATGGTGGCACGGTCTGCCAGCGGCAGATGGTCCAGCCCGTCGCCGTAAAATTCGACGAATTTTCCGACCACGCCATGTTTGCGCAGCATCTGCACGACCTTCAGCACCAGATCGGTGGCGGTGGTGCCCTCAATCATCGCGCCGGTCAGCTTGAAGCCGACAACCTCGGGGATCAGCATGGATACGGGCTGGCCCAGCATCGCGGCCTCGGCCTCGATCCCGCCCACGCCCCAGCCCAGAACGGCCAGACCGTTCACCATGGTGGTGTGGCTGTCGGTGCCCACCAGCGTGTCGGGATAGGCGACGGTTTCGCCATTCTGGTCGGTATCGGTCCAGACGGTCTGCGCCAGATATTCCAGGTTCACCTGATGGCAGATACCGGTGCCCGGCGGCACGACGCGGAAATTGTTGAACGCGCCCTGACCCCATTTCAGGAACTGATAGCGTTCGATATTGCGTTCATATTCGCGGTCCACGTTCATCTGGAAGGCGCGCGGATTACCGAATTCATCAATCATCACCGAATGGTCAATGACCAGATCAACGGGGTTCAGCGGGTTGATCTGCTGGGCATTGCCACCCAGGCCCAGAATGCCGTCGCGCATCGCGGCCAGATCGACCACGGCCGGAACGCCGGTGAAATCCTGCATCAACACGCGGGCCGGACGATAGGCGATCTCGCGCGGGTTCTGGCCGCCCTTGTCGGCCCATTCCGCGAAGGCGCGGATATCGTCCACCGATACCGAAAAACCGCCATCCTCGAACCGCAGCATGTTTTCCAGAACCACCTTCAGCGCGGCGGGCAGGCGGGTGAAATCGCCAAGGCCGGCGGCCTGCGCGGCCGGGATCGAATAATAGGCGATGCTGGCCCCGCCGGCGGTCAGCGTGCGGCGGGTTTTGGCGGTGTCTTTTCCGACGGTAATGGGCATGGGTCAGGCTCCCTCAGAATGGATATGGAGGTTCAGGCTTACTATGCTCTTGCCCGATTGCGCGGCGGCGTTCAAGTGGTCTGCGGAAATTACTGTATACCATTGCACACATATGGGCATTTGCCACAAAAATTTCCCTTACACGCCGCTATCGCGAAACCTTGATTGGCAATGATGCCCCTGCTGGCTTAGGACGGAATGGGATGACGAAAAAGAAGGCATCAGGGGAATGGGTCGCATAATCTGCGCATTAGTGGCGTTTTGCCTGGCGCTGAGCGGGCCGGCGCGGGCCGATGACGCGCCGGTTGTCGTGGAACTGTATACATCGCAGGGGTGTTCGTCTTGCCCGCCTGCAGACCGTTTGATGAATGAACTGGCAGCGCGCGAAGATGTCATCGCGCTGGCGCTGCATGTCGATTACTGGGATTACATTGGCTGGAAGGACAGCTTTGCCAAACCCGAGTTTACCAAGCGCCAAAAGGGGTACGCCCATGTCGCGGGCAGCCGTTCGATCTATACGCCGCAAATGATCGTTGGCGGGCGTGACCATGTCATCGGCGTGCGCCCGATGCAACTGGCCGATCTGATCCAGGCGCAGCGCGAACAGGGCAATCGCGTGACGCTGCAGATCGTGCGCCAGGCGGGCAAGCTGATCGTGACCGCGCGGGCCGAACCGCCCCTTACACGCGGCGCGGTCCTGCAACTGGTGCGCTACCTTCCCCGCCAGACGGTCGATATCCAGCGTGGTGAAAATGCGGGGCGCACGATCGTCTATTCCAATATCGTGACCGACTGGGTGCCGGTGGCCCAGTGGGACGGCCAACAGCCGTTTTCCCAGACCTTCACGGTTGCTGATGACGCGCCGATGGTGGCAATCATGCAAGAACCCGGCCCCGGCCCCATTCTGGCGGCGGCACGGGTGAAATAACCGCGTTTGGGGTTACTCTTCCCGGCTGGCGCGTATCCGGGCCATGTATTCCTGCCGCGCCGGTTTCCAGCGGCGGTGAATCCAGAACCACTGATCCATATGGTCGCGCGTGATGGCTTCCAGGCTGTCGTTCAGGGCCTGTGTCATGGTCGCGGGGTCGCTGGCAGGGATCGGATTTTCCACAACGATGCGAAAGCTCAGCCCGTCGGGCTGACGCACGCCATAGATCGGGATCAGCAGCGCGTCATATTTCAGCGCCAGCTCCGCCGCCGAAAGGGCGGTGGGCGCAGGTTGACCGAAAAACGTCAATGGCGCGCCATGGCCCATGAACTGATCGACCAGAAAGCCGATCATGCCCCCATCCTTCAGATGTTTCAGCATCTGGCCATATCCGCGCCGCCCGCGCGGAAAAATCGGCTGGCCGATGGTGCGCATCGCATTTTCGTAATGGGCGTTGAAGAACTTGTTCTTCATCGGGTTATACAGCGCACCGATGTCAAAGCCGCGCCCGATCAGCGCGGCGCGCGGAGCATCGTAATTGCCGAAATGGCCTGTCACCAGAATGGCCGGCCTTCGGTGCAGGCGGGCCTGTTCCAGGGCCTGCACACCGGGGCCGGTCATTGGCAGGTCTCGCACCCGGTCGATGAACTGGCGGCCCGAATAGATCTCGATGATGGAACGGCCGAAATTGTCGGGCACCGCGCGGATCAGGCGGCGCACCTCGTCGCGGGGCAGGTCGGGCATCACATGCGCCAGATTGGCCCTGATCCGATCGTCAAATCCCGCCAGCGGGGCCACGATCCGCGCCACGATCCAGCCCATCAGCCGTACCCGCAGCCCATAGGGCAACACCAGCGCCAGCGCTATCAGCCCCCGCAGCACGGCGTTGGTGATCCAGTCTGTGGCAAGCTGTGCCGTGGTCGAAGCCATTGTTCTGCGCGCCTGATACCTAGGTCTTGCCCCGCGCGGCGGCACGGGTTTCCCGATGCCAGACATAAAGACCCGCCCCCGCAATCACAAGCATGCCCAGCAGGCTGTATCTGTCGGGAAATTCGTCAAAGAACAGGATCCCCCACAGAGTCGAGAAAATCAACGTGGTATAGATGAACGGGGCAACCTGCCCGGCCTCGGCCCGCATCAGGGCCGCAATCAGCGCCACCTGTCCGATCGTTCCCAACAGCCCCAGCACCGACAGCCAGGCAAAGGTTGTGATATCGGCACCTTGCCAGAAAAAGGGAACCAGCACGGTCAGCACCACCGACCCCACAAGGCCGGTGAACAGGATTGATGTCCACATGTCTTCGTCGCGCCCGACAAAACGCGTGGCAATCGTATAGCCGCTGTAACAGGCGGCGGCCCCGAGGGGCAGCAGGGCATAGGGAGAAAACACCCCCGATCCGGGGCGGATGATGATCAGCGCGCCGATCATCGCGATCACGATTCCCATGATGCGCCGCAGGCCCAGCCTTTCACCCAGAAACAGCGCAGCACCCAGCGTGATCAGGACAGGGTTCACATTTATGATCGCCGTGGCTTCGGCCAGCCCGATATGGCGCAGGCTGGTAAAGAAAAACGCCGTTGCGAACAGAACCAGGAAAGATCGCAATATCTGAAGCGGCAGATGCCGGGTTCGCAGGCTGGTGCGTAACCTGTGGCGCAGAATCACCAGAACGATGACCGTCTGCCCCAGATAGCGCGACCACAGGATCTGAACCGTGCTCAGATCCTGCGACAACCCCTTGGCCGAGGCATCCATCAACGAAAACGACAGAATCGACGCCAGCATCAATAGAATGCCCTGCTGCACAGGGCCGAGGGCGGCAAACCGGGTCACTTGGCAAAAGGGGAAAGCATGTCGCGCATATCCAACGCATAGGGTGGGGCAGGGGGCGCTGGCAAGCGAAAGTTGCAACATCAACTTGATCGGGCGCGCCGTGATCAGGCGGCCTGTTCATCCTCGACCGCCAGAACGATCGCGCCCGATTGAACCAGGTCGTTGATCGCCCCCACGACCCGGCCCATGGCCTCTTCGGCGATGCGTTCGGCAACCTCGCCGCGTTCGGCGATTTCCTCGCGCAGGGCATCAGCCATGCGGCGCGACAGGTTGGCCAGCAGGAATTCGCCCGCCGCATCCTGCCGCCCGACCGCCCCGGCCAGGGCAGTGACCATGACATCGGCCGGCACCGCCCGCGCCACCGCCGGAACGTCGCGCGCCTCCAGTCGTTGGGGGATATGGGCAAAGGTGAAGATGGTCTTTTCAACCTGCCCGGCAAATTCGGCATCGCCCTGTTGCAGACCCGATAACAGGGCATCGCGCGTTGCCGTTGGGGCCACGTTCAGGATGGCCCCCATCCGTTCAAAGGCGGGCTGGGCAAAGGCGGTTTCGGGCGTGTCCGACAACTGATCCGCCAGAACCCGCCCGATCCGCGTCACGAAGCGCGGCGCCACATGGCCGGTGCGCGATACTGCAAGGGCGATGCGGCGCGCCTGGTCGCCCGGCAGCAGCGCCAGAATTTCGGCAGCCCGCGCGTTCGGCAGTTTTGACAGGATCACCGCCGCCACCTCGGCGGTCTCTGCCGCGATCAGCGGCAACAGATCGTCGATTTCGGCCCCGGCAATGCGCGGCCAGGGATCGACCGGCTGGCTGGCGGCGCGTTTGGCGCGCAGGTCTTCAGCGGTTTCTTCGCTGATATGCCCATCCAGCAACGACAGCGCCCCGTCGATTCCGCCCGGAAAGACCATGCCGGCGCGTTCCAGTTCCGTCAGGAATTCACCCACGACAACCCGCAGCGTATCACCGTCGATATACCGCATGCCGCCCATTTCGGCCGTCAGGGCAGCCTGCAATTCGGCCGGCAGGCGTTCCAGCGGCAGTTGCGCACCACTGCCCAGCAGCAACCGCACGATGATGGCGGCCTTGCGCCGCTGGCTGGTGTGCACGGGCGTGGGGGCGGCAAGGCTGGCCTGTGTCACTGTGATACTCCTGTCCGTCGCTGCGGGCAGGATGTATCCAGACGGGTTAACAGCGGCTTAGCGCCGCCGTTTCTAATAGCTATATCCCTTGCCTGTGGAAATCGCGCGGGCAAGCGCGGTCTCGGCCCAGGTTCCGGCCCCGCCGCGCGCCTGGATTTCGACAAGCTGTTCTTGTGCTGCGCGCAGATCGCCCCGTTCGGCGAATCCCTGCCCCATATAAGAGCGTGCCAGAATATTGCCCGGGTTGCGCTGCAGCGCCTGTCTGTAAAAGCCGTCAGCCTGTGCCTGATGCCCCTGCTTGCGGTTGATGAACCCCATATAGGTCATCACCCTGTCATCGGTCGGATCAGACATGGCCGCAAGAACCTGCAGCGCATCGTCATACTGTCCGGCATAGGCAAATTCGCGCACCGCGCCATAAAGGGTGTCGTCATCCAGTTGACCATTCCTGGGATCGACACAGGCCTTGGTCTTTTCATCCCAGACCTGGCCCTTCGTGCAGGTCTGGGTGGTTGCGGTGGGTTTTGGCGGGGCGGTGGTATCGCTGCCCACGGCAAGCGCGATGCCGGGAACCAGCATTGCGGCAAGAAAAACAAAGCGAAACATGATCTGCGACCTTCGATAGCGTCAGCCTGATCGCACTATGCCACAACGGCATGCCGCCGGGTGACGCATCGCTGTCACTTTCGCGCGATCACGGGCGTCAGCTGGATACCTGATCGACGCAGCTTCGCGTCGCGCTGTCCCATGTCTGGCCAGTCGGGCATGTCTTCTGACATTCCGTTGCAAAGGCGAAGGCCGGCGACAGCGACAGCAGCGCCGCCGTCCAGAGCGTTTTGAGTGTCATTCCACACCTCCGGGGGTCTACCGCGCATAGCCTAGCACAGGCGCGGCGATTCCCGGAACGACAGGATGAACAGCAGGGGCCCGGTTTCAGCTTTCGCCGAAAACCCGGGCGAAAATCGTATCCACATGCTTGGTGTGATAGCCGATATCGAACTTGTCCTCGATCTCGGCTTGGGTCAGGGCGGCGGTCACCTCGGGGTCGGCCAGCAGTTCGGTCTTGAAATCCGCGCCCTCTTCCCAGACCTTCATCGCGTTGCGCTGCACCAGCCGATAGGCATCCTCGCGGCTGACACCGGCCTGGGTCAGGGCCAGCAGCACGCGCTGCGACATGACCAGACCACGGAATTTGTTCATATTGGCCAGCATGTTGTCGGGATAGATCACCAGCTTGTCGATCACCCCCGTCAGCCGGTTCAGCGCGAAATCGAGCGTGATGGTCGCATCCGGCCCGATGCCGCGTTCGACCGAGGAATGGCTGATGTCGCGTTCATGCCAAAGGGCGACGTTTTCCATCGCCGGGATCACCGCCATGCGCACCAGCCGCGCCAGGCCGGTCAGGTTTTCGGTCAGCACCGGGTTGCGTTTATGCGGCATGGCCGAACTGCCTTTTTGCCCGGCGCTGAAGAATTCCTCGGCCTCCAGCACCTCGGTGCGCTGCATGTGGCGTATCTCGATGGCGATATTCTCGATGCTGCTGGCCACCACGCCCAGGGCGGCAAAGAACGCGGCATGGCGATCACGCGGAATCACCTGCGTGCTGATCGGTTCGGGGATCAGGCCCAGTTGCTTGCAGACATGATCCTCGACCGCCGGGTCGATATTGGCAAAGGTGCCGACAGCCCCCGAAATCGCACCGGTGGCGACCTCGAACCGGGCCTTTTCCAGCCGGTTCCGGTTGCGGGTCATTTCCGCGTAAAAGCGGGCAAAGGTCAGCCCCATCGTGGTCGGTTCAGCATGGATGCCGTGGCTGCGCCCGATGCGCACGGTATCCTTGTGTTCAAAGGCGCGCCGTTTCAGCGCGGCCAGAAGCGCATCCATATCGGCCAGCAGGATATCGGTGGCGCGCACAAGCTGGACATTGAAACAGGTATCCAGCACATCGGAACTGGTCATGCCCTGATGCACGAAGCGGGCCTGATCCGAACCGATATGTTCGGCCAGATGGGTCAGAAAGGCGATGACATCGTGCTTGGTCACGGCCTCGATCGCGTCAATGCGGGCGACGTCGAATTCAACGTCTTTGGCTTTCCACACCGCGTCGGCATTCTCGCGCGGGATCACGCCCAGATCGGCCAGCGCGTCGCAGGCATGGGCCTCGATCTCGTACCAGATGCGGAACTTGGTCTCGGGCGACCAGATGGCAACCATTTCGGGGCGGGAATAGCGGGGGATCATGGGCAGACCTTGTTGTTTGTCGGGCTTGGGCGGTTCATAAACTGCGGCGCGCGGGGCGGCAAGGCAAAGGGGCGGTTATGCGAAAGCTGACAGATTTCGAAGGGACGTGGCAATTTTCGCGTCAGATCGACGATCGCCTGACCGGCCATCAGGCCCGCGCCGAAGGCCGCGTGATATTCGCCCCCGATACGGCGGGCCTGCGCCATGACGAACAAGGGGTGCTGTATCTGCCGGGGCAGGGGCCGATCGCCACCACGCGCCGCTATCTGTGGCGCGACGGGCCGGCGGGGATCGAAACCTTTTTCGATGACGGGCGTCCCTTTCATGTGATCGGGGCGGTGGCCACGCCGCTGGCCGACCATCCCTGCGGCGAAGATCATTATCATGTGCAATATGATTTCGGCGGCTGGCCGCAATGGCAATCTGTTTGGCGTGTGCGCGGGCCGCGAAAGGATTATTTGATGGAAACCATCTATCTGCCTGCGACAACTGCGACAAGTTGACCTTGCGTGCCTGTCACAGTTCGGGCAAAACCGTTGCAAAGTATCACAAACGGAGACAGACCAATGGCGCTTGCCCTGACTGATAAAGTTCTTGCCGAAAAATTCTGGCCTGCCGAGGGTGCGGCCCTGCGGTTCAAGCAGGCGGTTCTGGTCGTTGCCGGCATTGCCCTGCTGACCGTGTTCGCCCAGATCAAGGTTATGGTTCCGCCGTCGCCGGTTGCGATCAACATGGGGACCTTCGCAGTTCTGACCATCGGTGCGGCTTATGGTGCCCGCCTGGGTCTTGTCACTATCCTGGGCTATATGCTGATAGGCGCGCTGGGCTTTGACGTTTTCCAAAGCTCGACCGCCGAACTGAACGGCGTCAGCTACATGATGGGTTCGACCGGCGGCTATTTGGCTGGTTACGTATTGGCGGTCGTGGCGCTGGGCTGGCTGGCCCGTCGCGGCTGGGATCGTTCTGTCGTTCTGATGGCGCTGGCGCTGCTGATCGGTAACGTTCTATTGTACGTGCCGGGTTTGGTGTGGCTGTCGCACTGGATCGAAATCACCGGCAAGCTGAACACCGCCACCTATGGTTCGCTGTCCTCGCAGACGCTGGCTTGGGGCCTGACCCCGTTCCTGATCGGCGATGCGATGAAGCTGGCGCTGGCCGCATTGATCGTGCCGGGTCTGTGGAAACTGGTCGGCCGCGCGCGCGGCTGAGCCAAAGCCCCGATATGCAAGAAAGGCGCGGCATCTGCCGCGCCTTTTTTCATGCCTGCCGCGCATATGCGCAGAAATCCGGGATCAATCCGCCAGACGGGTCTTCACTCTGGACGAACGTTCCAGCGTCTGGTGCACCGGGCATTTATCCGCAATCTCCAGCAGGCGCGCGCGCTGCGCATCGTCCAGCGCGCCCTCCAGAACGATCACCCTTTCAAAGTGATCGACCTTGGCGCCGGACCCTTCGGCGGCATCTTCGGCATGCAGCTTGTCATGGGTCACATCAACCCGGACATGATCCAGCGGCCAACCCTTGCGCCGCGCATACATGCGGATCGTCATCGCGGTGCAGGCGCCCAGGCCCGCCGCCAGGAACCCGTAAGGCGACATGCCGCGATTGGTGCCGCCAAAGGCTTCGGGTTCATCGGCCAGCGCGTGATGCCATGGGCCGTTCTGAACATCCTGCAGGAATCCATCCGGATCGGCCTCTGACACGCGGATAACGCCCTCGGGCGCGCCGGGTGGGGATGGCGGGGCCTTCATCGGGACATAGCGCCCGGCCCAGGCGGCGATGACCTCGGCGGCATATTCGGCGTCGGCGGCATCGGATACAAGATGGTCGGCATCATCCAGCGTGACAAAGCTTTTGGGATGCCTGGCGGCCTTGAAGATGCGCGCGGCATTGTCGATGCCGACGATTTCGTCGCGCGGCGCATGCATGACCAACAGCGCCCGGTGCAGATCGGCGATCGCGGGGGCCAGCGATTCTTCGGTGATATCGGCGATGAATCCGTCACCCAGTTCAAACTTCCGCCCCCCCACCGATACCATGCGCGCGCCATCGCCGCCGGGGGCCGGGATGCCCAGATGGCGCAAAACATGCGCCGGTGAAAACGGCGCGGCCAGTGTCACAACCGCGCGGGCGCTGTCGATGGATGCGGCGGCCTTCAGCACCGCCGCCCCGCCCAGCGAATGCCCGATCAACAGCGCGGGCGCCATGCCGCGCCCGGCCAGATAATCGGCCGCCGCGACCAGATCGGCCACATTGGTGCTGAAATTCGTGTTGCCGAATTCACCGCCCGAATGCCCCAACCCGGTGAAATCGAACCGCAGCACCGCGATTCCCATCGCCGCCAGCCGCGCCGCGATCCGCCGGGCGGCGTGGATATCCTTGCCGCAGGTGAAACAATGCGCAAACAGCGCCGTGGCCAGATGCGGGCCTTCGGGCAGATCCAGCCGCGCCGCCAGATCGGCCCCGGAATGACCGGGAAAGGTGATTTTCTGCATCGGCATGGTGATTTCCCCTCTGCGGTTCACTGGGCGGCAGTTTGATCGGCCCAAACCCCTGTCGCAACCCGAAATCCGGTGGCATAACGCGGGGGCAAGGCCGCATTCAGACCGGCGCGGCGCTGCACACGGCAAGGGATTCTGGTTTGCGCCTTTTCTTCATGGTTTTTTGCGGGGCGGTCTTTCTGGCCCTTGTCGCCAGCTTTCTGGGGGTGGTGCATCCCGCAGGCGATATGCTGGCGGTGTTCCGGCTGCCGCTGGCCGGGCTGGCGGCGCTGTGTTGCCTGCGCTTGCCGCGTCGGCTGGCGCTGGTGGGAATGGCCGTGGCGATGGTGTCGGTCGTGCCGGTGGCCTGGGCGGTCAGCGGGCCGGCGCCGGTTCAGGCAGGCCGCTATGTTCTGTATCAAAAGAACATGTTCGCCCGTCCTGCCGACCGGCGCGCCTTTGTCGCCGATGTAATCGCGCAGGCCCCCGATTTCCTGACCCTGCAAGAGGTCAGCCCAAAGAACGCCCATGTTCTGCCCGCACTGGCCGGGGTGCTGCCGACCCAGCATTTCTGCCCCGGCATGCCCAATGGCGAGGTTGCCGTGGCCAGCCGCTTTCCGGCGGTTCCCGGCACCGGCTTGTGTGCCGAGCGTCTGGCCGGAATGCAGCTTGAAACCCCTGAAGGGCCGGTCTGGCTGGTGTCGATCCACCTGCGCTGGCCCTTTCCGCATAACCAGGCCGATCAGGTGGCACATCTGTTGCCGCTGCTGGAAGGGTTGCAGGGCAAGGTGGTGATCGCGGGCGATTTCAACATGGTGCCATGGACGCATGTCCTGCATGCGGTGGCGCAGGCAACCCGCACACGGCGCGCCGGCCCCGCACGCGCCAGTTTTGATATCGAGGGGCTGCCCGTATTGCCGATCGACCATGTGCTGTCGCCGGGCGGGGGCAGGGTGGCGCTGCGCCCCAAATTCGGGTCCGATCATCGCGGGTTGCTGGCGCGTATCGCGCTGTAACCCCGGAAACGGAAAAGACCCCGGCGAACCGGGGCCTCTTCAGGGCTGCATCTGCTGTTCAAACCAGAAGCGAGAGGACCTGCCCGAATTCCGCCGATGTCACGCCGACCCCGATACCCGTCAGTGCCATGGCGCGCGCCGTGACCTTCAGGTTTTCGCCGCGCAACACGGTATATACCAACAGCGCAAAGCCCACCGGGAAAGACAGAACCATGATCGTTATGGTCATGACATAGACCGACAGCTGTTCCATCAGGCCGATCTTCTCGGGGGGCTGGCTGCGGATCTCGTCCTTGGTTTCGATCAGATCGCCGGCAAAGATCGTCTGGCGGGCGCGCCGCAGGCGGGCCTCGTCGCGGGCCAGGTCGGAATGATCCTCGCGCGCGCGCTGGTCCTCTTCGATGCTGTTGTTGACGACACGGGCAAAGTTCTGATCCAGGCGGTCATGTGTCTGCGAAACTTCCATATGCACCGCAGCGAAGGGCCGCGCGGGTTCGGCGAACCCCATCTTGGGGCGGGCCACCGGGCGTGTCGCATTGCGTTCGGGGCGTCGGGGGATTGCACCGCCATCGCCGGTGATGACCGGGTTTTCAAATTCATCGGCGGTGAACAGCGTGTCGCTGTGATGCCAATGCACCAGGCTGGCTTCGTAATGGCGCAGCAGATGGCGCACCACGTGATAGCAGGCCGCCACGCGGATACGTTCGGGGGTGCTGCGGCCGGGGCCTTCCTCGACCGATACGATGACCGAACGGCTGACCTGCTCGACCAGGGCGTCGATGACCGCGCCGCCAACCTTTTGCTTGCCCGGCCGTTTCACGCTGCGCAACATGTCCGGGGCGAATTCGCTGGGGCCATAGCCGACCCGCACGATCATCCGTTCGCTGATGAACAGGGCATGGCTGCCCGGCGCAACAGCGGTTTCATCGAACTCCAAAGCAATATTGCGAAACGGTCGCTGCAACTCGTTAATCAGTTCAACAAAGTCGAGACCAACGGGGCCATCGAACAGGATCGTTGCTTTCGTACTGCCTTTAAGATCGGACATTCTCTTGTCTCCGTGGGATATTCTGCCTGCGCGTCACATCGGTTCTTTCAAGCAGACCATCCCATCAGAATGGGGAGACAGTAGGGCCATTTTAAATTTTATTCTCCACATCTTGGCCACAAAGCGACGGTTGTTGCCACAAATGCAAATGGGGCACCCTGCGATGCCCCATTGTTTCCGGATTTCGCTGCGGATCGCACTCCCGTCAGCCGATCGGCGCGCCGTCCTCGCGCCAGACCGCGATCACGGCCGAACGCGGCTTGCCAGTGCCGTCGGGCCAGGCACCGCCGGGGTGCTGGATGCCGACAAAGGCGACCTTGCCATCGGGCGTCCAGGTCAGGCCGGTCACTTCGGCCCCTTTGGGCGCGGTCAGGAACCGGGCGATTTCGCCGGTTTCGGGATTGCCGACCAGCATCTGGTTGTTGCCCTGGCCTGCGAAATCACCCTCGTTGCTGTCCTCGCCATCGGTCTGGATCCACAGCATCCCGTCTGACGAAAACGCCATGCCGTCGGGCGAATTGAACATGTTGCCCTCGGTGATGTTGTCCGAACCGCCATAGGCGTTGTCATAGACCGTGGGGTTACCCGCCATGACATAGAGATCCCATTCAAAGCGGTCCGCGCCGTGATCGCCGCCCATGGGACGCCAGCGCACGATCTGGCCGTATTCATTGGTCGGGCGCGGGTTGGCCGCGTTCACCGGCATCTTGTCATCGCCCCGCTTGGAGTTGTTGGTCAGGGCGCAATAGGCCTCGGGCTTGCCGGGATGGGCGGCGATCCATTCCGGGCGGTCCATCGTGGTGGCGCCCACCTTGCTGCCGGCCAGACGCGCGAAGACCAGGATATCCTCGATCGGCATGCCGGTGGTTTCGGGGGTCAGGGCCAGCCATTCGCCGGTCATGTCGTCATTGAACCGCGCGACATAAAGCGTGCCTTCGGACAAAAGCCCCGCCGTCGCGCCGCCGGGCGCATAGATGCCGTTCGACACGAAGCGATAGATGAACTCGCCGCGTTCATCATCGCCCATATAGACCACGACGCGGCCGTCGGCGGCCTGAACCATTTCGGCGTTTTCATGCTTGAACCGGCCAAGCGCGGTATGTTTGACCGGCGTGCTTTGCGGATCGGTCGGGTCGATCTCGGTCACCCAGCCATGGCGGTTGGGTTCGTTCGGTTCCTTTGACAGATCGAAACGGGCGTCGAATTTCTCATAGGCATAGCGGCCTTCGCCCCCGATACCATAGCGGATGAAACCTTCGGTTTCCTCAAAGGCGCCGGTTGCGCCGAAATAGCCGTTGAAATTTTCCTCGCAGGTCAGATAGGTGCCCCACAGCGTCTTGCCCGAACCGCAATTGTTCATCGTGCCCCGGGGGCTCATGCCGTCGGGATCGGCGTTGGTTTTGACAAGGGCTGACCCGGCGGCGGGGCCGTCCATCGTCATCGGCGTGTCATGGGTGATCCGGCGGTTATAGGGGCTGTCGAGAACCACATCATAGGCGGTTTCGCCCGGCGCGATCTCCAGCACCGTGACGCCCTGCATGTTCTTGAGCAGCGTCACCTCATCGGCGTTCTGCGGCATCCCGTCCGAGACGGCGGGCAGATTGATCTTGGGGTTCACATATTCCGAATTGATGGCCAGCAGAATATGGCCGTCATGTTCAAAGGTTTCCATCCCGTCGGTGTTTTCGCCGAACACCTTGTCGGACATCGCCACCGGCACGCCTGTTTCGGGCGAATAGGCGTCCTTGGCCTGGGAAAACAGCGGATCGCCCCAGCGCACCAGCGTCTTCCAGCGATAGCCTGCGGGAACATGGACATCGGCATCGGTGGCGATGCCGATGGGGTCGAACTTGAAGCCGGCGGTCTGCGCCTGCGCGCGCGCCGTCGCACCGATCAGGCCGGTGCCGAATACCGCCGCGCCCGATCCAAAGGCCAGCGCGCCGCCCAGAAAGCCGCGCCGCGAAATCGCGCGTTCGACAACCCTGTCAAAATCGTTTTCGGCCGGGCGCGGCTGACGATGTTCGTCGAACGCGTCCCAGGAAAGGTCGGCAAGAGATCTGTTGTCCATTCGAGGATTCCCTAGCTGCTGAAATTGTCACGCTGCCGTGGGCCGGCATCCGTGGCTTCAGGGTCTAGCCTGTCCTCTTGTCATGCGTATGACAGTTGTCGCCGATCCATGCCAGCGCCGCGCATCCGGCAAAAAAAGGGGCGCCCGAAAGCGCCCCTTCCTGTCTCGAACTCACCCGCCGATCAGCAGCTGTAATACATCTTGTATTCAACCGGGTGCGGTGTGTGCTCGTATTCATAGACCTCGTCCCATTTCAGGGCCATGTAACCCTCGATCTGGTCCTTGGTGAACACATCGCCCGCCAGCAGGAAGTCGTGATCCTTTTCCAGCTCTTCCATCGCTTCGCGCAAGCTGCCGCAAACGGTCGGAACGCCGGCCAGTTCCTCGGGCGGCAGGTCATACAGGTTCTTGTCCATGGCCTCGCCCGGGTCGATCTTGTTCTTGATCCCGTCCAGACCAGCCATCAGCAGGGCCGCAAAGGCCAGATAGGGGTTGGCGGCGGGATCGGGGAAGCGGGCCTCGACGCGCTTGGCCTTGGGGTTCTCCGTCCACGGAATGCGCACACAGCCCGACCGGTTGCTGGCCGAATAGGCGCGCAGAACCGGGGCCTCGAAGCCCGGGATCAGCCGCTTGTAGCTGTTGGTCGACGGGTTGGTGAACGCGTTCAGCGCCTTGGCATGTTTCAGGATGCCGCCGATGTAATACAGCGCCTCTTGCGACAGGTCGGCATATTTGTCACCGGCAAACAGCGGCTTGCCGTCTTTCCAGATCGACATGTTCACATGCATGCCCGACCCGTTGTCGCCCTTCATGGGCTTGGGCATGAAGGTCACGGTCTTGCCGTAAGAAGCGGCAACGTTGTGGATGACATATTTGTATTTCTGCACATTGTCGGCCTGTGCGGTCAATGAGCTGAAGATCATGCCCAACTCGTGCTGACAGGTCGCCACTTCGTGGTGGTGCTTGTCGACCTTGATCCCCATACGTTTCATGGTCGACAGCATTTCGCCGCGGATATCCTGGGCCTCGTCGACCGGGTTCACCGGAAAATAGCCGCCCTTGTAATAGGCGCGATGCCCCATATTGCCGGTCTCGAACTCGGTATCGGTGTTCCAGGCCGCCGCTTCCGCATCGATCTGATAGGAAACCTTGTTGGGGGCAACCTGATAACGCACATCGTCGAACAGGAAGAACTCGGCCTCGGGCCCCCAATAGGATGCATCGCCAATGCCCGACGATTTCAGATAGGCCTCGGCCTTCATCGCGGTGCCGCGCGGATCGCGGGCATAGGCCTCGCCGGTATCGGGCTCGACGACCGAACAATGAATGCACAGCGTCTTTTCGGCATAGAAGGGGTCAAGATAGGCGCTGTCCGCATCGGGCATCAGCTTCATGTCCGAGGCTTCGATCGACTTCCAGCCGGCAATGGATGATCCGTCGAACATGAACCCGTCGTCCAGAAAATCCTCGTCGACCAGATCCGCCATCACGGTCACGTGCTGCAGCCTGCCGCGCGGATCGGTGAAGCGGATATCGACATATTCGATACCCTCGTCCGCAATAGTCTTAAGAACCGAGTCCTTGCTCATATGACCTTTTCCCTTCTCTGAGCTGATCTTGAAATGCCAGGCCGGACGGCCCGGCGGATGTTACAATGCGTCGTCGCCGGCTTCGCCGGTCCGGATGCGGATCGCCTGTTCGACAGGCGATACAAAGATCTTGCCATCGCCGATCTTGTCGGTCTTGGCCGCGGCGATGATCGCCTCGATCGCCCCATCGACCTGATCATCGGGCAACACGACCTCGATTTTCACCTTGGGCAGAAAGTCGACGACATATTCCGCGCCGCGATACAGTTCCGTATGGCCCTTCTGGCGGCCAAAGCCCTTGACCTCGATGACGGACAGGCCTTGAACGCCGATATCCTGCAGCGCTTCTTTGACCTCGTCCAGTTTGAAGGGCTTTATGATCGCCTCAATCTTTTTCACGGGTGTCGACTCCCTGGTTGGTGCTGTTTTGAAAGGTTTCAGATCACTTTCGCTCAGCAGTCACAATTGGCTATGCTTACCGCATCGGAATGGTTTGGGGGATTCCCGGCCGCCAGCCCGAATTTTGTGCGATATGATATTATTTTGGGCAAACTGCAAATTGTAAAGGCAGGTTATGATCGAATTGCTGACATCTGCACAAATGCGCACGCTCGAAAATGCCGCCATCTCCAGCGGGCAGGTGGCCGGGCTGGCCCTTATGGAACGCGCCGGGCAGGGCGTGGTGCAGGCGATTTTCGCGCAATGGCCCGACCTGGCCGCCGCGCCCTTTCGCGCTGTGGTGCTGTGCGGGCCGGGCAATAATGGCGGCGACGGCTTCGTCGTGGCGCGCCTGCTGCGCGAATGGGGCTGCGAGGTCGAGGTCTGCCTTTACGGCGATCCGGGCAAGCTGCCCCCCGATGCGCGGGCCAATCATGATCGCTGGGCGGCGATGGGCCGGGTCTGGCAAAGCGGTCCCAATATCACGCACCAGGACGAGACTGACCTGGATGAGGGGTTCTATGCCTCCGATCTGACGCAGGTCGTTGTCATCGATGCCCTCTTCGGTGTGGGTCTGTCGAGGCCCATGGAGGATGTGGGAAACCTGATCGCGCATCTCGAAACCGAGAGGCGCAGGAATGAATTCAACCTGACAGTCCGCATTGTGGCGGTTGATATCCCAAGCGGGCTTTGCGCAGACAGCGGTCGCATTTTACTGGACCCACAGACAGGGGCCTGGGACGGGGCCGTTCTGACGGCGGATATGACAGTGACCTTTCACACCGCCAAACCCGGCCATTTCCTGGCCGATGGCCCGGGGGTCTGCGGAAGGCTTGTGGTTCACGATATCGGTCTGGGCTTCTCTTCGCGCCAAATATCCCCGCCGGAGGCATCCGGCGCCGATCCCGCGCACCTGACACTGGTTCAGGCCCCCGGCCCTTGGCTGGCCAAGGCCCCGGGGCATCACAAATATGCCCATGGCCATGCGCTGGTCCTGTCCGGCGGGCCGGGGCGGGGGGGTGCGGCCCGTCTGGCCGCGCGCGGGGCGCTGCGCATCGGGGCGGGGCTGGTGACGTTGGGCTGCCCGACGGACGCGCTGACCGAAAGCGCCGCCCGGCTGGATGCGGTGATGCTGCGCCCCGTCGCCGGTGCCGATGCGCTGACAGACCTGTTGCAGGATGATCGGATCACAGCGCTGTGCCTTGGCCCCGGGCTGGGAACCGGCCCGCGCGAGGCGGCCCTGGTTGCGGCGGCGCTGGCGGACAAATCCGGGCGATGCGTGCTCCTTGACGCCGATGCCCTGACACTCCTGTCGCGCGCGCCGGATCTGTTCGCGGCAGTGCATGACCGTTGCGTTCTGACCCCCCATGCCGGGGAATTCGCGCGGCTGTTCCCCGACATCGCCGCAAGGCTGGCCGAACCCGCAACCAGCGGCCCGGCCTGGTCCAGGGTGGATGCAACACGCGCGGCGGCCGCGCGGGCGGGCTGCACTATATTATACAAGGGGCCCGATACGGTGATCGCCGCCCCCGATGGGCGTTGCGCCGTGAATTCCGCCCGGTATGACCGCGCCGCGCCCTGGCTGGCCACGGCCGGATCGGGCGATGTGCTGGCCGGGTTCATCACCGGATTGCTGGCACGCGGATATCACCCGATGCAGGCCGCTGAAACCGCCGCCTGGCTGCATGTGGAGTGTGCACTGAAATTCGGCCCCGGCCTGATCGCCGAGGATCTGCCAGAAATCCTGCCGCAAGTCTTCCGCGATCTGGGCCTGTGATGCGGTGCCGGTGGCGGCGCGGGGCTGGCGATCAGACTGTCGCCGTCACCCGCACTGCCGCGGCCAGTTCCAACCCATCGGCATAAAAAATCGCTGGTGCGCCAAATGCCAGCGTAAAAATCCGCAGCCCCGTGATATCGCGGGCCTGGGCCACATATGCGCCATCGGCCAGTCGTTCGATCGGCACCAGTGCCTGATCCTGTCCATACAGTGCCCGCGCGCGCCAGTCTCGGATCAGAACCCGTTGCCCCGGTGCCATCAGAACCGCCCCGTCGGGTCGGTCATGCCCCAGCGCGCCGGGCGCGATGCGGTAAGGGTGCCCTGCCAGCATCCGCGCCGATACCGAATGCAATTCGCGCGCCCCGGCACGGGTTATCACCCGGTCGCCGGGTGACAGAAATTCGACCGGCAGCGCGCCATCCATGGTCAGAACGATGCTGCCCGCGGCGATGCCGCCTGCAAGAATATCGTCATCAGGGCCTGCCTGATGGTTCATCGGGTGTGGCATGGGTGAACCTGCTCGTTACCTGCCATTATGTTTTGACCCACAATATGGCAAAAATGCGTTAACCGCGAGGGGTTTCTGCAATGCTTTTTCCTCTCGCATCCGGCCCCGGGCTTTGTTAGAAGGGCGCGAATTTCAGGGGCGGTCCCGAAGCTGGGGCTGCCCCGGTGGTTTTTGCGGGTGTGGCGAAATTGGTAGACGCACCAGATTTAGGTTCTGGCGCCTCACGGCGTGGGGGTTCAAGTCCCTCCACCCGCACCAAGGATGAACAAGAAGGACGATGAAATGCAGGTGAGCGAAACCCTGAACGAGGGTCTGAAGCGTGGCTATCAGATCACCGTTGCGGCGTCAGACCTTGACGCCAAGGTGAATGAAAAGCTGGTCGAAGCCCAGCCCGAGATCGAAATGAAGGGCTTTCGCAAGGGCAAGGTGCCCATGGCGCTGCTGAAAAAGCAGTTCGGCCCGCGCCTGTTGGGCGAAGCGATGCAGGAAACCATCGACGATGCGATGGCCAGGCATTTCGAAGCGACCGGCGATCGCCCCGCCATGCAGCCCGAGGTCAAGATGACCAATCAGGACTGGAAGGAAGGCGATGACGTGGTCGTGGACATGACCTATGAAGCGCTGCCCGAAATTCCCGAACTGGATATGAAGGGCGTGGTGCTGGAGCGCCTGGTGGTCAAGGCCGCCGACTCTGATATCGACGAAGCCCTGCAAAGCCTGGCCAAATCGTCCCAGACCTTTGCCGACCGCGATGCCGGGGCGGCCGCCGAAAACGGCGATCAGGTTGTGATTGATTTTCTGGGCAAGATCGACGGCGAAGCCTTCGACGGCGGCGCGGCCGATGATTACCCGCTGATCCTGGGATCGAACAGCTTTATTCCCGGCTTCGAGGAACAGCTGGTCGGCGTCAAGGCGGGCGATGCCGTGGATGTAAAGGTTGCCTTTCCGGCCGATTACGGCGCAGAGAACCTTGCCGGCAAGGATGCCGTGTTCGAATGCAAGATCAAGGCCGTCAAGGCCCCGCAGGCCGCTGAAATCAACGACGAGCTGGCCAAGCAATACGGGGCCGACGATCTGGCCGCGCTGAAGGCCCAGGTCGCCGAACGCATGGAAGGCGAATATACCGGCGCCGCGCGCCAGATCATGAAGCGCGCCCTGCTGGATGCGCTGGACACCCGCGTCAGCTTTGATCTGCCGCCCAGCCTGGTCGAGGCCGAGGCCAAGCAGATCGCCCATCAGCTGTGGCACGAGGAACATCCCGAGGTGCACGACCACAACCACGGCGAAACCGAGGTGACGGACGAACACACCAAGCTGGCAGAACGCCGCGTGCGTCTGGGCCTGCTGCTGGCCGAACTGGGCCGCAAGGCCGAGATCGAAGTGACCGATGCCGAACTGACCCAGGCGCTGATGAACCAGGCCCGCCAATATCCGGGCCAGGAACGCCAGTTCTTTGAATTCGTCCAGCAGAACCCGCAGATGCAGCAGCAACTGCGCGCCCCGCTGTTTGAAGACAAGGTGGTGGATTACCTGTTCGAACTGGCGGAAATCGCCGACAAGAATGCCAGCAAGGACGATCTGCAAACGGCGATCGACGCGCTGAACGAAGACTGAACAGCGATACCGCCGGGATAACCCGGCCAGATATCCGATCCGGCCTGCCAGCCTAGCTGCGCAGGCCGGTTTCTTTCAGAAGGCCCAGGCGCTTGGCTTCGTAATAATAGCCGCGCGCATACCAGCCCACCGCCGCATCGCGGTCGCCCCGCGCCACGATCCAGGCCCCGCGCAGGTATTTCACGCCATATTGCAGGTTGATATCGGCCTGCAGCAATTCCTCGGGCGGGCCGCGATGGCCCATCGTGCGTGCGGTCTGCGGCAGGATCTGCATCAGCCCGTAATAGGGGCCGTTGCGGGCGCCGGGGCGGTGGCTGCTCTCGCGCAGGATCACCCGCTGCACCAGATCGACCGGCACGTCATACCGGCGTGCCCAATATTCGATCCGCGCCCGCAGTTGCGGGGTTTCGTTGGGATAGAGGCCACGATGCGCCCGCCCGGCATCCATTTCGTCGCGGGTCGCGCAGGCCGATACCGCGCCAAGCGCGATCAGGCCAAGGGCATGGCGGCGGGTCAGGGGCTGGGGCATCGCTGTCTCCGGTCTGGGGCGGAACATGGCTAGCGGTTTTGCCGCCAGAATGAAAGGGCGCCGGGCAATGAAAAGGGCCGCACCCGATGGATGCGGCCCCCTGAACGTCGCGGCTGTGGCGCCGCTTATTCTTCGTCGCGGGCCGGTTCGGCGCGGTTGTCGTCGTCATCGGAGGCGGCAGAGCCGATATCCTCGAACAGTTCCGCGATCTCGAATTCGGCTTCGGCTTCGGCCTCGGCGGCCAGTTCCTGGATGGACTTGCCGGCGGCCTGCAGTTCTGCTTCTTCAGCCGAACGCGCGACGTTGAGCGTGATTGTCACGTCAACCTCGGGATGCAGCACGACCGATACCTTGTGCAGGCCCAGTTCCTTGATCGGGCCGGTCAGAACGATCTGGCGGCGATCGACGGCGAAACCACCTGCGGTTGCCGCATCGGATACGTCGCGCGGCGTGACCGAACCGTAAAGCGACCCGCCGTCAGAGGCAGAGCGAATCACGACGAATTGCTGGCCGTCCAGTTTTTCGGCCAGCGCCGCGGCTTCGCGCCTGGTTTCCAGGTTGCGGGCTTCCAGCTGCGACTTCTCGGTTTGGAAGCGGGCGATATTGTCCTGGCTTGCGCGCAGGGCCTTGCCCTGGGGCAGCAGGAAGTTGCGGGCATAACCGTCCTTGACGGAAACCACTTCGCCCATCTGGCCAAGCTTGGCCACGCGTTCCAGAAGGATAACTTGCATGTCAGTCTCTCCTTATTTCACGGCATAGGGCAGCAGCGCCAGAAAGCGGGCGCGCTTGATGGCGCGGGCCAGCTCGCGCTGCTTCTTGGCCGATACGGCGGTGATGCGGGACGGCACGATCTTGCCGCGCTCGGATATATAGCGCTGCAGGGTGCGTGTATCTTTATAGTCGATCGCAGGGGCGTTATCACCCGAGAAGGGGCAGACCTTGCGGCGACGGAAAAACGGTTTGGTAGCCATGAGTTACAATCCTTTCCTGAGCCAGGGTTTCAGCGACGTTCGCGGCGTTCGCCACGATCCGGGCGGTCGCCGCGATCCCCGCGGTCACCACGTTCGTCACGTTTCTGCATCTGGACCGACGGACCATCTTCATGGGCATCGACCTTGATGGTCAGCACGCGCATCACATCATCATGCAGGCGCATCAGACGTTCCATTTCCTGAACGGCGGCGGCCGGTGCATCGGTTTTCAGAAAGGCGTAATGGCCCTTGCGGTTCTTGTTGATCTTGTAGGCCATCGTCTTGACGCCCCAATATTCGCTTTCAACGACGTTTCCGCCATTTTCAGCCAATACCGTGGAAAACTGTTCGACAAGGCCTTCGGCCTGCGTGTTGGAAAGATCCTGACGCGCAATAAAGACATGCTCATACAGCGGCATGTGAACTCCAGTCTGTTCGGGTGCACTTCATAGAGCGGGTCAATCCTTCCGCCCCGCTCACGAGAGGCTGCACCGGTTTCGCAAAGTCGCGGAAGGACGCGCCCTTATACACAATCACACGGGCGGGGCAAGGCTTGCATGGTTGCGCCGTTATGCAACCTTTGGGCGAATAAAGACCGCGACATTGCCCCCAAAAGGGACGCTCGCAGTCCCAATCTGGACATGATTGGCCGCCAGTATCGCCTTTGGGCCGGGGTGGATCGACGATACACGTTTGGGAGACCGCGCCATGCAGACGCAAGCGGCGACGAAGATTGACAGCGTGACGAGTGCGGGGAATTCCCCATGGGTAAGTATTTGTGAAACCACCTGGGGCTATATCATCAGCTCTGACACGCAACTGGCCAACCGTGCCGTCCTGATCGAACAGGTCTCTGCCCTGTCCGGTCTGACATTGCTTGTCACTGCGCTGGCCAGCTGGCTGTTTCCCGGATTCGGGGGGGAAATGACATCGGGCACATCGGCCCGCGTAGCCGCCTTTTTCGGGCTGGCGATTCCCGCCTTGCTGTTCCTGTGGATTTCAGAACGCGGCATGACCCATGAAGTGCAGGTCGATGTGGTCAAAAGCTGCCTGCGCCTGACGGTGTGCAACCGCAAGGGCAAATGCCGGGTGCTGCGCCAGATGCCTTTTGACAAGATCGCCAGCGCCTATATCAAGCGTGGCCAGAACGTGGGCGATGCGGCGCAACTATATGTGCGCCTGGCGGGCGACAATACCGCCCTGCATATCGCCAGCGGCCGCGAGGTAACATTGCGGGTGCTGCATGAACGCCTGTCACGTGAATTGCGACCGATGCCAACCCAGATGGAAGGATGGGAGCGCGTCGGCCGCCGGCTGCAACCCGCCGGCCATCCGGCCTGACCTGACCATATCATCATACATGACAGCCCGGGCCGGTCGGTCCGGGCTTTTGCGTTGTGCAAATGGTGGCGGGGCCGGTGATCCGCCTGTATGAACGGGCGCAGTGACAGGGGGCATTCATGCTGATCCGCGCAATTCTGGGGCGCAAGCCCATCACTAGGCTGACAATGACCCCGCCGCAGGCACAGCCGGGGCGGGCGGGGCTGGCGCTGGTGCTGATCGTGCGCAACGAGGCGCGTCATATCGGGGAATGGGCGGCGTTTCACCGGGCGGCGGGCGTGGCCCATGTCATCGTCTATGACAATGGCTGCACCGATGACACGATTTCGGTTCTGCGCGGTGCGCTGGGCGATGCGCTGACGGTTCTGCCCTGGGATCAGAAGCTGTATGATGCCAGCACCGGGCGCGAATTGCACAATCAGGTTCTGGCCTATGCCCATGCGATCCGCAATTTCGGCGGGCGGTTCCGCTGGATGGCCTGTATAGACGCCGATGAATTTCTGGTGCCAAAGCAGGCCGACAGCCTGGATCAGGCGCTGGCCCATCTGGAGGGCTGCGGGTCGGTGTCGCTGCCCTGGCACAATTTCGGGCGTTGCGGTCATCAGATGATCCCGCCGGGCGGCGTGATCGACAATTATACCCTGCGCGCGGCCGATCCGGTCAGCGGGGCGCGGGGGGTGACGAATTTCAAGACCATCGTCGACCCCACGCGGGTGACGTCGGTCAAGGTGCACAGCTATGAGATCGACGGCCAGCCCGTCACCTGGAACGACAGGGGGCAGGCGGGCACGCTGAAGGATCGCGCGACGCGGGCCTTCTATTCGGCCGATCATGTGCAGTTGAATCATTACTACAGCCGCTCGGAACAGGAATTGGCCACCAAGATCGCGCGCGGGTCGAACCAGACGGTCCAGGCCGCGCGCCACGCCGCCCGCGTGCGCCGGAACGTCGCCAATATCGAGGCCGACACCGTCGAAGACCGCAGCGCGCAGGAATTCATCCGCCGAATCGCGCAGCATCAGGGATGAAACGTCCCTGAAACGGCACATGCTGCGCTTTTTGTCGCCGCAATTTGCGGACAATTCTGCACGATAATATCCCCTGTGGCTTGGAAGGAGCGACACAGGATGTTCAAGTCAAGAATGACACGGCCAATCAGGCTGCCCGCTTTTGTGGTATCGGAAGACGGGGCGGTGACGGCCGACATGGTTGTTCTTATGGCCGGCGCGGTGGCGCTGGGTATTGCCGTGGGCAGCACCGTCAGCCTTGGCGCGGCCGATCTGTCGAACAAGACCTCGGGCGAGCTTGGCGCGATCACGGTTTCGTCGCAGGGCAATGGCGGGTCGTCGGGCGCGGGATTTTCCGGCACCTCGGCCCCGGGGCCGGGCGGGCAGGGCAATTCCGGCGCGGATACATCGGATACATCTGGCGACGAGAGCACCGCACAAGGCGGCGATGATGACGGCGGCAGCGGCATATCCGATACGTCCGATGGCGGCGGGCAGTCGGACAAGGGCAAGTCGGACAAGGTGAAATCCGACAATGACGCTGCCAAGTCCGGCAAGAATAAGTTCTGGAAATGGGGCAACAAGGGCAAGGGCGACTGATCCCGATCCCAGCCGGCCCTGCCTTGGTCTTGTGTGCTAACCTGTCTGCGTTTAGACGATGGGAAAGCACAAAACCAACCGGGGGGCATCATGACACGGGCATTCGTATTTCCGGGGCAAGGCGCGCAGACGATCGGCATGGGCCGCGATCTGGCGCTGGCCTATCCTGCGGCCAGGGCCGTGTTCGACGAAGTGGACGCCGCCCTTGGCGAAAACCTGTCGGCGCTGATCTGGGAGGGCGCGCAGGATGAGCTGACGCTGACCGCCAATGCCCAGCCTGCGCTTATGGCCACGTCGCTGGCCGCGTTGCGGGCGCTGGATTCTGAAGGCGTGTCAATCTCGGCGGCATCTTATGTGGCGGGCCATTCGCTGGGCGAATATTCGGCACTGGCCGCCGCCGGGGCGCTGAGCATATCCGACGCTGCCCGCCTGTTGCGCATCCGGGGGGCCGCGATGCAGGCCGCCGTGCCGGTCGGGGTGGGGGCGATGGCCGCCGTGCTGGGGCTGGATCTGGCCGCGGTGCAGGATGTGGCCGAACGCGCCGCCCGGGCCACGGGGCAGGTCTGTCAGGCTGCCAATGACAATGATCCCGCGCAAGTCGTGGTGTCGGGTCACAAGGCCGCCGTGGAAAAGGCCGCCGAGCTGGCGAAAGAGGCCGGGGCCAAGCGCGCGCTGTTGCTGCCGGTCTCGGCCCCGTTCCATTGCGCGCTGATGGAACCCGCCGCGCGTGTTATGGCCGAGGCCCTGGATGACGTGAATATTCGCGAACCTGTTGTGCCGCTGGTGGCCAATGTGCGCGCCAGTGCGGTCAGCGATGCGGGGCTGATCCGGTCGCTGTTGGTCGAACAGGTCACAGGCGCCGTGCGCTGGCGGGAATCGGTGCAATGGATGGTCGGTCACGGTGTCGACGAATTCTGGGAAATCGGGGCGGGCAAGGCGCTGTCAGGCATGATCCGGCGCATCGAGAAAGCGGCGACCTGTGTCGCCATCGGCACGCCTGAAGAAGTGCGCGCCGCCGCGCAAAGCATGCAATAGGGGTTGTAAATGTTTGAACTTACCGGAAAGTCTGCGCTGATCACCGGCGCATCGGGCGGCATTGGCGGGGCGATCGCCCGCGCGCTGCACGCCCAGGGCGCAACCGTGGGCCTGTCGGGCACGCGCGAGGCGCCGCTGGCGGACCTGGCCGCCGATCTGGGCGAACGGGTGCATGTGCTGCCCTGCGATCTGGGCGACGCAGCGGCACTGGCCGAACTGCCCAAACAGGCCGCCGCCGCGATGGGCGCGGTCGATATTCTGGTCAACAATGCCGGGATCACGCGCGACAACCTGTTCATGCGCATGTCGGATGACGAATGGGACAGCGTGATCGACGTGAACCTGACCGCCGCGATGCGGCTGTGTCGAGGTGTATTGCGCGGCATGATGAAGGCGCGCTGGGGCCGGATCGTGAATATCACCTCTGTCGTGGGCGCGACCGGAAATCCCGGTCAGGGCAATTATGCCGCCGCCAAGGCAGGGCTGGTCGGCATGTCGAAATCATTGGCCTATGAGGTCGCCAGCCGGGGCATCACCGTGAACTGCGTGGCGCCCGGTTTCATCACCACGGCGATGACCGACAAGCTGACCGAGGACCAGAAGGCCAGGATCCTGACGCAGGTGCCCGCAGGCCGCATGGGCATGCCCGAAGAGATCGGCGGCGCGGTTGCCTATCTGGCCAGCACCGAGGCCGCCTATGTCACCGGGACCACGCTGCATGTGAACGGCGGAATGGCGATGATCTGACCAGATGCGGCAACTGCGGCGAAAGCGTTTGCCTTGGCTTGGCGATATGCTATAGGCGGCGGAGATTTCGCCGCCGAGCTGCCCGCGGGCCCGGCATGAAGAGGTCCGAGGGACCAGCAGCAAGAACGGGCCAGAGCCCGGCATTAATGAGGATTTGATATGAGCGACATCGCAGATCGCGTTAAAAAGATCGTTGTCGAGCACCTGGGTGTGGACGAAGACAAGGTCGTTGAAAACGCTTCCTTCATCGACGATCTGGGCGCAGACAGCCTGGACACAGTCGAACTGGTCATGGCTTTCGAGGAAGAATTCGGGATCGAAATTCCCGATGACGCCGCCGAAACCATCCAGACCTTTGGTGATGCGGTGAAGTTCATCACGGAAGCGTCGTAAACGACCCTTCCTGGTTTGAATTTAAAACGGCGCCCTGTGAAAAGGGTGCCGTTTTTATTTGGCCGATCGCCTGGCCCTGGCTGACGGAAGCCTTCGGCGAGAGTATTTGCGCCAAGAAGATGGGGCGGAGCGGTTCGGTGCGTCGGTCTGAGATTGGGGCAGGCGCAAAAACCGCCGGCGGTTTTGCATGCTCTTGCCCCTCTTGGCAAAACCACGGTATCACGGCAGGGTCAGAAGACGGCAGGAGGAGCGGCAGATGCGGCGTGTGGTGGTCACGGGGCTGGGGATGGTTTCCCCATTGGCATGCGGTGTGGATGAAACCTGGAAGCGCCTGCTTGCCGGACAGTCGGGCGCCGGGCTGATCACGCGTTTTGACGCCAGCAATGTCGTGACCAAATATGCCTGTGAAATCCCCTATGGCGATGGCAGCGACGGCACTTTCAACCCCGATGACTGGATGGAGCCGAAAGAGCGGCGCAAGGTGGATGATTTCATCCTGTATGGCATGGCCGCAGCCCAGCAGGCCATCGAGGATTCCGGCTGGATGCCCGAAGGTGCGCATGATCGCGAACGCACCGGCGTGATGATCGGGGCGGGGATCGGCGGGCTGAATTCCATCGCCGAGACGGCCGTTCTGATCAAGGAACGCGGGCCCAAGCGGGTTTCGCCGTTTTTCATTCCCGGCGCGCTGATCAACCTGATTTCCGGCCAGGTCAGCATCCGCTATGGGTTCAAGGGGCCGAACCATGCAGTGGTCACCGCCTGTTCGACCGGGGCGCATGCCATTGGCGATGCTGCCCGGCTGATCCAGTGGGAAGATGCCGATGTGATGATCGCGGGCGGTGCGGAAAGCCCGATATCTGAGATTGGCATTGCCGGGTTCAATGCCTGCAAGGCCCTGTCGACCAAGCGCGAGGATGACCCGACCAAGGCCAGCCGCCCCTATGACGCCGATCGCGACGGGTTCGTGATGGGTGAGGGCGCGGGCGTGGTCGTGCTGGAGGAATACGAACATGCCAAGGCGCGCGGCGCCAAGATTTATGCCGAGATCCTGGGCTATGGCCTGTCGGGCGATGCCTATCACATCACCGCACCCAGCGAGAGCGGCGAGGGCGCCGAGCGGTCGATGCGGGCGGCGCTGAAGCGGGCGGGGTTGCAGCCCTCGGCGGTGGACTACATCAATGCGCATGGCACATCGACCATGGCCGATGTGATTGAACTGGCCGCGGTCGAGCGGATGCTGGGCAATGCGGCGGCCAAGGCCACAATGTCATCGACGAAATCGTCGATCGGGCATCTGCTGGGGGCCGCGGGCGCGGTTGAGGCGATCTTTTCGATCCTGGCGATCCGCGACCAGATCGCGCCGCCGACGATCAACCTGGACAATCCGGCGGTGGAGCCGGTTCTTGACCTGGCCGCGAATGCGCCGGTCAAGCGTGAAATCAACGTGGCGCTGTCCAATTCCTTTGGGTTCGGGGGCACCAATGCCTCGCTTGTGATGGGGCGGGTCGAGGGCTGATGTGGCGCAGCATTGCCTCGAACGCGCTGACGCTGTTTGTCGTGCTGCTGCTGATCGCTGGCGGCGCGGTGATCTGGGCCAAGGGGCAATATACCGGCCCCGGGCCGCTGGAAGAGGCAATCTGCCTGCGGGTGCCGCAGGGCGCCACGATGCGACGGGTATCGGATGATCTGGCGGCGCAGGGCGCGATTTCCAGCAAGGTCATTTTCGGCGCGGGCGCTGATTACAGCAAGAAAAGCGGATTGCTGAAGGCGGGCAGCTATCTGGTGGCGCCGGGCGCGTCGATGGACCAGATTGTCGATCAGGTCACGCGTGGCGGCCGGTCGACCTGCGGCACAGAGGTGAATTTCCGCATCGGCATTCTGACGGCCGAGATTCAGGTGCGCGAGCTGGACCCGACAAGCAATCGCTTTGTCGAGGTGGTCGCCTTTGACCCCGGCACGGGCGAGCTTCCCGAACCCTACCAGGCCGTCGTTGCCGATGCCGGCACCCGCTATCGCGTGACGTTGGCCGAGGGCGTGACCAGCTGGCAGGTGGTCGAGGAGCTGAAGCAGGCCGAATTCCTGAGCGGGACAGTGGAGGAGACGCCGGCCGAGGGCAGCCTGTCGCCTGAAAGTTATGAGGTGGTGCGCGGGGCGGATCGGGCTGAACTGATCGGCCGGATGCAGGCCAATCAGGCCGCGGTGCTGGCCGAGCTTTGGCAGGGGCGGACCGAAGGTCTGCCGCTGGAGACGCCCGAGCAGGCGCTGGTTCTGGCGTCGATCGTGGAAAAGGAAACCGGCGTGCCCGAGGAGCGCGGGCAGGTGGCCAGCGTCTTTGTAAACCGGCTGCGCGAGGGGATCGCGCTGCAGACCGATCCGGCGGTGATTTACGGGATCACCCTTGGGAAGGGCGCGTTGGGGCGCGGGTTGCGGCAAAGTGAACTGCGCCGTGAAACCCCCTATAACACTTATGTCATCAATGGTTTGCCGCCGACGCCGATCGCCAATCCGGGGCGGGCGGCGATCGAGGCGGCGCTGAACCCCGACAACACGCCCTATCTGTATTTCGTGGCTGATGGCACCGGGGGCCATGCCTTTGCCACCACCCTGGCAGAGCATAACCAGAACGTCGCGCGCTGGCGCAAGATCGAGGCCGAGCGCAACGCGCAATAGTGCCACAATGCCCGGCCGCAGATCCGTTTTGGCCGGGGCCTGCGGCGCGGGTATTTGTGCCAAGAATAAGGGGTGACGACCGTAACGATACGTTAACCCATTGGTAATAATAAACTTCTTGACTTTGCGGACGGTCCCGGATACATCTTGGGGCATGCTAGATGAAGTGGGCAAGCGGCACGGGGGGCACCCCCGGCGCCGCTTTTTCATTTCGCTCGTGCGGAGTGCATGAGAGGCGGGCAAAAACCATATGACGGCAATTTTTCCCCAGGGGGATCAGACGGCTCGGGCGGTGCTCGAGGTGGCAGAGAAGCATTTCCAGCGCGCGATCCTGTCGCTGGACGGGCTGATTGATCAGGTCTGCGCAACCGAACCGGCGCGCGCGAAAGAGCTCAAAGGGGCCATGGCCGATATGACCAGGGCGCTGCAGACAGCCTTTGACGAAAGGAAGAAACTTGAAAAGCAGTTGGAAACAGAAGGCGGCGGAGCAGCCGGATATGCCTTCGATTTTGCAGCCGCAAGGGCTGAGATCGGGGGCAAACTGGATCGCTTGCGCGCCGCCGCAGGTGCAACAGGACTTCCTGAACAGCCTGGATGAAAACGCGCTGATGTCACTGCCCTGGCTGTTCGATTTCTGGGCGATGCCGCATCAGATTCCGCCCGAGGGCAACTGGCGGGCCTGGGTGATCCTGGGCGGGCTCGGGGCGGGCAAGACACGCGCCGGGGCCGAATGGGTGCGCGCCCAGGTCGAAGGATCACGCCCGGGCGATCCGGGCGCGGCGCGGCGCGTGGCGCTGGTGGGGGAAACCATCGACCAGGCGCGCGAGGTGATGATCTTTGGCGACAGCGGCATCCTGGCCTGCTCGCCCCCCGATCGCCGCCCGCAATGGGAGGCCACGCGCCGCCGGCTGGTCTGGCCGAACGGGGCGGTGGCACAGGTGTTTTCCGCCCATGATCCCGACAGCCTGCGCGGGCCGCAATTCGATGCGGCCTGGGTCGATGAGCTGGCAAAATGGAAAAAGGGCGAAGAGGCCTGGGACATGCTGCAATTCGGGCTGCGGCTGGGGGTCAATCCGCGGGTCTGCGTGACGACGACGCCGAAAAACGTCGCCGTTCTGAAATCGCTGCTGGCCAGCCCGTCGACGGCAGTGACCCATGCCCCGACCGAGGCGAACCGCGCCAATCTGGCGGCCTCGTTCCTGGACGAGGTCCGCCGCCGATATGCCGGAACCCGGCAGGGGCGGCAGGAATTGCAGGGCGAATTATTGGAAGATGCCGAAGGCGCGCTGTGGACCCAGGGCGCGCTCGATGCCGGGCGGCTTGATACCTGCCCGCTGCTCGACCGGATCGTGGTGGCGGTGGACCCGCCGGTGACGGGCCATGCCGGGTCGGACGAATGCGGTATTTTGGTGGTGGGCGCGCGGGTTCAGGGCAACCCGGCCGACTGGCGGGCGGTGGTGCTGGAAGATGCCAGTGTCGCTGCCGCATCGCCCACCACCTGGGCGCGCGCCGCGATCGACGCGATGGCGCGCCACGGGGCCGAACGGCTGGTGGCCGAGGTCAATCAGGGCGGCGATCTGGTCGAAAGCGTGATCCGCCAGATCGACCCGCTGGTGCCGTTCCGCGCACTGCGCGCAACGCGCGGCAAGACCGCGCGCGCCGAACCGGTGGCCGCGCTTTACGAACAGGGGCGCGTGGCGCATCTGCGCGGCTTGGGCAAGCTGGAAGACCAGATGTGCCAGATGACGGCGCAGGGCTTTCGCGGGCGGGGCAGTCCGGACCGGGTCGATGCGCTGGTCTGGGCGATCCACGAGCTGATGATCGAACCGGCGGCCCATTGGCGCAGGCCGGGCATCCGCAGCCTCTGACAGGCTTATTCTTGACGGAAATACCCCGGGGGGTTCGGGGGGCTGGCCCCCCGTCCGGCCGGGCTGTGGCCGCGAAACGGTATCAAGGAGCACTCTATGGGTATCAATATCTTTCGCCGCGCGCCCATCCAGGCGCCGGAACAAAAGGCCAGCGCCACCGGACCGGTGATCGCCTGGGCGGGTGCCGGGCGGGTGGCATGGTCGCCGCGCGACACGGTTTCGCTGACCAGATCCGGGTTCGCGGGCAATCCGGTCGGGTTCCGGTCGGTCAAGCTGATCGCCGAGGCGGCGGCGGCGCTGCCGCTGGTCTGTCAGGACAGCGACCGGCGCTATGACGTTCACCCGGTGATGGAACTGATCCGCCGTCCCAATGCCGCGCAGGGCCGGGCGGAACTGCTTGAGGCGCTGTTCGGCCAGCTTTTGCTGTCGGGCAATGCCTATCTGGAGGCCGTGGGCGGTGAGGCAGGATTGCCGTCCGAGCTGCATGTGCTGCGCTCGGACCGGCTCAGCCTGATCCCGGGTGCCGATGGCTGGCCGGTGGCGTATGATTATACCGTCGGCGCGCGCAAGCACCGGTTCGACATGACCGGGGCGGTGCCGCCGATCTGCCATATCAAGACCTTTCATCCGCAGGACGATCACTATGGCCTGTCGCCGATGCAGGCGGCGGCGACCGCGCTTGATGTGCATAACGCCGCCAGCCGCTGGTCCAAGGCGCTGCTGGACAATGCCGCACGGCCATCGGGCGCGATCATCTATCGCGGCGCGGACGGGCAGGGCAGCCTGACCGAGGAACAATATGCCCGCCTGCAGGACGAGATGCTGTCCTATCATCAGGGCGCGGCGAATGCGGGGCGGCCGATGCTGCTGGAAGGCGGGCTGGACTGGAAACCGATGGGGTTCAGCCCCAGCGACATGGAGTTTCAGAAGACCAAGGAATCGGCGGCGCGTGAAATCGCCGTCGCGTTCGGAGTGCCGCCGATGCTGCTGGGCATCCCCGGGGACGCGACCTATGCCAATTATCAGGAAGCCAACCGGGCGTTCTACCGTCTGACCGTGCTGCCGCTGGCGACCAAGGTTGCCGCATCAGTGTCGGATTTCCTGAGCCGCTTTGCCGGTGAACTGGTCGAATTGCGGCCCGATCTGGATCAGGTGCCCGCACTGGCCGCCGAACGCGATTCGCATTGGCGCCGGATCAGCGAGGCCGATTTCCTGACCCAGGCCGAAAAACGCGCCCTGCTGGGACTGCCAAAGCTGGCAGAGGATGCATGAGCGGGGACGGCGCGCGCAGCGGGTCGCGCTATCTCTATGCCCCGTTCGAGGTCGCCAACGCCCGGATCGACGCGAATGAGCGGGTCTTGCAGGAACGCTGGGCCGCGCTGGAATACCGGCTGGGCCTGATCGAGGCCAGCCAGGAACGGGTCGAACGGCGGCTGTGGCTGGCGGTTTACGGCGTGGTGGCGGTGGTGCTGTCGCAGGGCGTCACATCGCTGTTGGCTGTGGTGCCATGAAGGAGAGGCAGATGGATTACGATCAAGGGCTGGAGATGAAATTCTGCAGCACGGACAGTATATTGACGGTCACGGATGATGCAGTGGTCGAAGGATATGCGTCGCTGTTCGGCAAGCCCGACCAGGGCGGCGATATCGTGCAGGCCGGGGCCTATGCCGCATCGCTGGCGGCGCTGAAACGGGCCGGGCGCAGCGTCAAGATGCTGTGGCAGCACGACCCCGCCCAACCCATCGGCATCTGGGACGAGGTGCGCGAGGACGGGCGCGGGTTGTTCGTCAGGGGCCGCCTGTTGACCGATGTGGCGCGGGGCCGCGAGGCGGCGGCACTGATCGCGGCGGGGGCGATTGACGGGCTGTCGATCGGATACCGCACCAAACGGGCCGAAAAGGACGCGGGCGGACGCCGCCTGCTGAGCGAGCTGGAGCTTTGGGAAGTGTCGCTGGTGACGTTCCCGATGCTTCCCGAGGCGCGGGTGGCGGCCAAGGCGGATGATCCCGCCGAGGCCTTGCTGCGCGAGATGGCGGAGGCCTTTGACGGCGCCCGCCGGGTGTTGGCCGGCAATCAAGGGCCGGTGTGACCGACGTTTTGACAGGATCAATCACATGACAAAGAGCGAGACCAAATCCGCGGGCGGCACGACACCCGCGGCCGAGGTGACGGCAGCCCTTGGTGGGTTCTTGAGCGAATTCAAGACCTTTCAGGGTGATATCAAGACCAGACTTCAACAACAGGAAGAGCGACTGACCATGCTGGATCGAAAATCCCATATCACCGGGCGTCCCGCCCTTTCGACCGCGACCGAGATCGCCGCGCCGCATCAAAAGGCCTTTGCCGCCTATCTGCGGTCGGGCGATGACGATGGCCTGCGCGGGCTGGAAATCGAAGGCAAGGGCATGACCACGACCGTTGCCAGCGATGGCGGCTTTCTGGTCGATCCGCAGACGGCGGCCACGATCAAGGGCGTGCTGAATTCGACCGCCTCGATCCGGTCGATCGCGCAGGTGGTCCAGGTTCAGGCCACGTCCTTTGACGTGCTGGTGGACCATACCGATATCGGGTCTGGCTGGGCCACGGAAACCGCCAACCAGATCGAAACCGCCACGCCGCAGATCGACCGCGTGACCATTCCGCTGCATGAGCTGTCGGCGATGCCCAAGGTCAGCCAGCGCCTGCTGGATGACAGCGCGTTCGATATCGAAACCTGGCTGGCGGAACGCATCGCCGACCGGTTTTCGCGCGCCGAGGCGACCGCGTTCATCAGCGGCGACGGTATCGACAAGCCCAAGGGGTTTTTGGCGCATCCGATGGTGGATGACGCGGTCTGGGCCTGGGGCAATATGGGGTATATCCCCACCGGCACGGATGGCGATTTCGATGCGCTGGCGCCGTCGGATGCGATCCTTGACCTGGTCTATGCGCTGGGCGCGGAATACCGGGCGGGGGCGTCTTTCGTGATGAATTCGCGCACCGCTGGTGCGGTTCGCAAGATGAAGGATGCCGATGGCCGCTTCTTGTGGTCCGACGGTCTGGCCGCCGGTGAACCCGCGCGTCTGCTGGGCTATCCGGTGCTGATCGCCGAAGACATGCCCGATATCGCGTCGGGTGCCGTTGCGATGGCGTTTGGCGATTTCCATGCCGGTTACACGGTCGCCGAACGCCCCGATCTGCGCGTGCTGCGCGATCCGTTCAGCGCCAAGCCGCATGTGCTGTTCTATGCGACCAAGCGGGTGGGCGGCGATGTCAGCGATTTCGCGGCGATCAAGCTGCTGAAATTCAGCATCTCGTAAGCGTTTGGGATGGGTCGTTCGGGGAACCGGGCGGCCCTGGCGCGCGCCGGGAACCTGCATGTTGTCTAGCTGCTCCCTCCGTCCGAGCAACATGCCGGGGCGCGCGCCAATCTGAGCGGCAGGGGCGATTTTCGGAGAATGCACATGATGTTGACCGAGCTGACGACAGTGCCGGGCACGGCGCTGCCGGTTGCACAATTGCGCGATCATCTGCGGTTGGGCACCGGCTTTGCCGATGACGGGGCCAGCGATGCGCTGCTAGAGGCGATCCTGCGGGCGGCGACTGCCGCGATCGAAGGGCGCACTGGCAAGGTGTTGATAACGCGCGGCTTTTTGTGGTCGCTGCGGGCCTGGCGTGACCTGGGGCGGCAGGCATTGCCGGTGGCACCGGTGACGCTGATTTCGGCGGTCACGATATATGACCGGCAGGGGGCCCCGATCGTGATCGACCCCACGGCATACCGGCTGGAGAAAGACACGCATCGCCCGCGACTGGCCACCGATGGCAGTCTGCCGGTGATCCCGCTGGGCGGGCGTGTCGAGATCGGGTTCGAGGCCGGGTTTGGGGCGGCCTGGGATCAGGTGCCCGAGGATCTGGCGCAGGCAGTGTTGCTGCTGGCCGGTCATTACCACGAACACCGGACCGAGGCCGCCTTTGGCGCGGGCGGGATGCCCTTTGGCGTTCTGGCCCTGCTGGAACGCTGGCGCACGGTGCGGATGCTGGGTGGGGGTGCGGCATGAGGGCGGCACCCAAACTGGCACGCCAGTTGGTGCTGGAGGCCCCCCAGCGGGTGGCCGACGGCGCGGGCGGCTTTGTTGAAAGCTGGGCCGTGCTGGGGCGGCTTTGGGCCGAGATCAAACCGGGCGCGGGGCGTGAACGCGCGGGCGAGTTCGCCGCGCTGAGCCGCGTGACCTGGCGCATCACCGTGCGCGGTGCGCCGGTGGGCGCGCCATCGCGGCCCAAGCCCGATCAGCGGTTTCGCGACGGCGCGCGGGTGTTTCGCATTCTGGCGGTGGCCGAACGCGATGTTCTGGGCCGCTATCTGACCTGTTTCGCCGAAGAGGAGGATGCCGCATGAGCTATGGCGCATCGGCCGCCTTGCAGGCGGCGGTTTATCAGCAATTGGCGAATGATCCGGTGCTGGGCGCGCTGGTGGGGGCCGCGATCTATGACGCGCCACCGCCGGGGCCCTTGCCGGACCTTTATATCAGCCTGGGCCCCGAAGAGGTGCGCGAGCGCGCCGACAAGACGGGCCGCGGTGCGTTGCATGTGTTCACGGTCAGCGTGGTGACGGCGGCGGCCGGATTTTCCGGCGCCAAGGCGGCCGCGGTGGCGGTGTCGGACGCGCTGGACAATGCGGGCCTGGTATTGGCGCGCGGCGTGCTGGTGAGCCTGAATTTCGACCGTGCGCGGGCGCGGCGGGTGGAAGACGGCGATGTGCGCCGGATCGACCTGACGTTTCGTGCGCGCATTGACGACCAATAACCCCAAAGCGGAGTGAGCGTGATGACAGCGCAGAATGGCAAAGACCTTTTGATCAAGATCGACCTGACCGGCGGCGGACAGTTCACCACGATGGCGGGGCTGCGCGCCACGCGCATCAGCTTCAACGCCGAACAGGTGGATGTGACCAGCCTGGAAAGCCAGGGGGGCTGGCGTGAATTGCTGGGGGGCGCGGGGGTGAAATCCGCGTCCATTTCGGGATCGGGCGTGTTCAAGGATGACGCGACAGACGAGCGCGCGCGCCAGATCTTTTTCGGCGGCCAGACCCCGAATTTTCAGGTGATCATCCCCGATTTCGGTATCGTCGAGGGCGCGTTTCAGATCGGGTCGATCGAATATGCCGGCAGCCATAACGGCGAGGCGACCTATGAGCTGTCGATGGCATCGGCGGGCGCGCTGAATTTCACGGCGATCTGATGGCGAACCCTTATGCGGGCGAGGTGGCGCTGGTGCTGGATGGCCAGCGCCATGTGCTGAAGCTGACGCTGGGGGCGTTGGCGGAACTGGAAACGGCGCTGGGCGCGGACAGTCTGATCGCGCTGATCGAGCGGTTCGAGGGCGGGCGCTATGCCAGCCGCGATGTGCTGGCGCTGTTGCTGGCGGGGCTGCGCGGCGGCGGCTGGACAGGCTCGCCCGCCGATCTGGCCCGCGCCGAGATCGCGGGCGGGCCGGTGGGGGCGGCGCAGGTGGCGGCACAACTGCTGTCGCGCGCCTTTACGGTGCCGGGCGATGACGCGGTTTGACTGGCCCGGCCTGATGCGGGCCGGGCTGGTGGGGCTGCGCCTGACGCCGGCGCAATTCTGGGCGCTGAGCCCGGCGGAATTGCTGATGATGCTGGGTCACGGGCGCGGGTCGGCGGCGCTGAACCGGGCGCGGCTGGACGAGCTGGCGGCGGCCTTTCCTGACATATCGGAGGATGAATGATGGCGGATCTGGGCGATCTGGGCAGTTTCGAGGACGGCGTGACGGCGCTGGGCGAAAGCCTGGGCAATGCGCGCGCGGTCACGGCGGCGTTTGATCTGGAGCTGGTGCGGATGCGCGACAGCGTCACGCTGACCAGCCGCGAGGTCGGCACGCTGTCACGCGCCATTGGCCGGGGGCTGCGGGGCGCGTTTGACGGGCTGGTTTTTGACGGGCTGAAACTGTCCGACGCGCTGCGCCAGGTCGGCCAGTCGATCAGTGCGGCGGCCTATAATGCGGCGATCACCCCGGTGCAGAACCATTTCGGCGACCTGATCGCCAGGGGGATCGAGGGCATCGTGGGCGGCCTGGTGCCGTTTGCCGCCGGGGCGGGGTTCACCCAAGGGCGGGTGATGCCCTTTGCCAGTGGCGGTGTGGTCGGCGGTCCGACCTATTTCCCGATGCGCGGCGGTGCCGGTCTGATGGGCGAGGCCGGGCCAGAGGCGATCATGCCGCTGTCGCGCGGCGCTGACGGGCGGCTGGGCGTGCGCAGCGCGGGCGGGGCGCGGCCCGTGCAGGTGGTGATGAATATCACGACGCCCGATGTGCAGGGGTTTGCGCGGTCGCAATCCCAGATCGCGGCGCAGATGGCGCGCGCGCTGGGGCGCGGACAGCGTAACGGCTGAGGCGGGGCGGGGGGCTGTCTGCCCCCCGGATGCCTGCGGCATCTCCCCCCGAGAGTATTTTGGCCAAGAAGAGCGGGAAGCACCCGGCATGTGTTTGTGGGTGATCGTTTCGACACAGGAGGCATGAGCGATGAATTTTCATGAGGTGCGGTTTCCGGCCAATCTGAGCTTTGGCTCGGTCGGCGGGCCGGAGCGGCGGACCGAGATCGTGACGCTAGCCAACGGGTATGAAGAGCGCAACACGCCCTGGGAACACGCGCGCCGGCGCTATGATGCGGGTGTGGGCATGCGATCGCTGAACGATGTCGAGGCGCTGATTTCGTTTTTCGAGGCGCGGCGCGGGCAGCTTTACGGCTTTCGCTGGAAGGACTGGTCGGATTTCAAATCGGGATTGCCGCTGGATGACGTGGCCTTTGACGACCAGCGGATCGCGGTGGGTGATGGCGTGACCAGGGTGTTTCAGCTGACCAAGACCTATGCCTCGGGCGGTGTCGATTATGTGCGGCCCATCACCAAGCCGGTGGCGGGCACGGTGCGCCTGGGGGTTGAGGGTGATCCGCAGGTGGAAAGCATTCATTTCACAGTTGATACCATGACAGGGCTGATCACGCTGAGCGATGCGCCCGATATGGGAGCGGTGGTGAGTGCGGGGTTTGAATTTGATGTGCCGGTGCGGTTTGACACCGACAGTATCCAGACCTCGGTCGCGTCGTTCCGGGCGGGCGATGCGCCGCGGGTGCCGGTTGTCGAGGTGCGGGTATGAGCGCGGATGCGGCGGCCCTGATGGGGCATCTGGCGGGCGGGGTCACGACGCTGTGCCGGTGCTGGCTGGTGGTGCGAACGGATGGAACGCAGATGGGGTTTACCGACCATGATACCGATCTGCTGTTCGACGGTATCCGGTTTCGTGCCGATACCGGCATGACCGCCCGCGCGCTGAGCCAGACCAGCGGTCTGTCGGTCGACAATACCGAGGCGATTGGCGCGCTGAGCGACGCGGGACTGCGCGAGGCCGATATTCTGGCGGGCCGCTTTGACGGGGCGCAGGTGCGCGCCTGGCTGGTCAACTGGGCCGACCCGGCGCAGCGGATGTTGCAGTTTGCCGGATCGCTGGGCGAGATCACGCGGGTGGAGGGCACCTTCCAGGCGGAGCTGCGCGGGCTGACCGAGGCGTTGAACCAGCCGCAGGGCTTTGTCTATCAGAAGGCGTGTTCGGCGGTTCTGGGCGATGAGCGCTGCGGCTTCGATCTGGAGCAACCTGGCTTTGCGGTTCAGATCGCGGCAGAGCAGATCGAAGACGAGCGCGTCCTGCGCTTTGCCGCTCTGGACGGGTTTGCGCCACGCTGGTTTGAAGGCGGGCGGTTGCGTGTGCTGGGCGGGGCGGCGGCCGGATTGGTCGGGATCATCAAGAACGACCGCTATGACAATGGTGCGCGTGTGGTCGAGCTATGGGAAGGCCTGCGTGCGGGGCTGGTGGCGGGCGATGATCTGCGGCTGGAGGCAGGCTGTGACAAGCGCGCCGAGACATGTCGGATAAAGTTCAGCAATTTCAACAATTTTCGTGGGTTTCCGCATGTTCCGGGCGAGGGTTGGATCGCCAGCTATCCGGTGTCGGGCGGCGCCAATGACGGCGGGAGCATGAACGGATGAGCGATCTGGCCATCCTTGCCCTGAGCGAGGCGCGCGGATGGATCGGCACGCCCTTCGTGCATCGGGCCTCGTGCCGGGGGGGCGGGGCCGATTGCCTGGGTCTGCTGCGTGGCGTGTGGCGGGTGATATATGGCGCCGAACCCGCGCCCTTGCCGGCCTATGGGCCTGACTGGGCCGAGACGGGCGCGGATGAGGTGTTATGGCGCGCGCTGGCCGCACGGATGCGCGACAAGCCACTGGAGAGTGGCGCGCCGGGCGATGTGATCCTGTTTCGGATGCGCGACAGGGGCGTGGCCAAGCATCTGGGTGTTCAGGGACATGTCGGGGCAAAGGCCAGTTTCGTGCATGCCTATGGCGGGCATGGGGTGGTGGAAAGCCCCCTGAGCCGCCCCTGGGCGCGGCGCATCGTGGCGCGATTTGAATTTTCGGAAAGGGGCTGAAGCATGGCGACGATTGTTCTGTCGGCGGTCGGAGCGGCTGTGGGGGCGTCGATTGGCGGCTCGGTCGCGGGCTTGTCCAGCGTTGTGATCGGGCGCGCGATCGGGGCCACCCTGGGCCAGGTGATCGACCAGAAGCTGCTGGGGGCGGGATCGGGGGCGGTGGAAACCCGGCGGATCGACCGGTTCCGGCTGGCCAGCGCCAGCGAGGGCGCGCCGGTAGAGCGCGTCGTGGGTCGGGTGCGGCTGGGCGGCCAGGTGATCTGGTCGTCACGGTTCAGGGAAAGCACAAGCGTGAGCGGGGGCGGCAAGACCTCGGGGCCACGTGTGACAAGCTATAGCTATTCGGTCAGCCTGGCGGTGGCGCTGGGCCAGGGGCCGATCACGCGGGTCGGGCGGATCTGGGCAGATGGAATGGAGCTGCCGCCCGATCAGATCGTGATGCGGGTTTACACCGGGACCGAAGACCAGTTGCCCGATCCGCGCATCGAGGCCATCGAAGGGGCGGGAATGGCACCGGCCTATCGCGGGCTGGCCTATGTGGTGATCGAAGATCTGGATCTGGCGCCGTTCGGCAACCGCGTGCCGCAGTTTTCGTTCGAGGTGTTCCGGGCGGTGCCATCGGATGACCCGGCCAACCAAAGCCTGAGCGAGGTCGTGCAGGGTGTCGCGCTGATCCCCGGCACCGGGGAATATGCGCTGGCCACAACGCCGGTGCAATATGGCACGGGGTTGGGCGCGGGCGGATCGGCGAATGTGAATACGCCATCGGGCAAGACGGATTTCGCAACATCGCTGGAGATGCTGGATGAGGAATTGCCGCGCGCGGGTTCCGGTTTGCTGGTGGTCAGCTGGTTTGGCGATGATCTGCGCTGTGGCAGTTGCCAGGTGCAGCCCAAGGTGGAACAGGCGGGCGTCGATGGCGCGCCCATGCCCTGGGTCGTATCGGGCATCGGGCGCGGCGGCGCGGCGGTGGTGCCGCAGGATGGCGGCAATGTGGTTTACGGCGGCACACCGGCGGATGCGTCGGTGATCGAGGCAATCGCGGCCCTGCGCGCGGCGGGAAAAGAGGTGGTATTTTACCCCTTCATCCTGATGGATCAGCTGGCGGGCAACGGGCTGACCGACCCCTGGACCGGGGCAACCGATCAGCCGGTTCTGCCCTGGCGCGGGCGGATCACGGCGTCATTCGCGCCCGGTGTGGCCGGATCGCCCGATGGCAGCGCGCAGGCCGCAGCCGAGGTGGCGGCGTTTTTCGGCGCGGCGGCCCCGGGCGATTTCAGCGCGCAGGGCGGCACGGTGGTCTATACTGGCCCTGCGGAATGGTCGTTCCGGCGGTTCATTTTGCATTATGCGCATCTGTGCGTGGCCGCTGGCGGGGTTGATGCGTTCTGCATCGGGTCAGAGATGCGCGGGCTGACACAGTTGCGCGGCGCGAATGGCAGTTTTCCGGCGGTGGATGCGTTGCGCGCCCTGGCCGCCGATGTGCGCGCCATTCTGGGGGCAGGGGTCAGGATCACCTATGCCGCCGACTGGTCTGAATATTTCGGATATCAGCCGGCCGACGGATCGGGGGATGTGTATTTTCATCTGGACCCGCTGTGGGCCGATCCCAATATCGACTGTATCGGCATCGACAATTACATGCCGCTGTCGGACTGGCGCGATGGCGAGGATCACGCCGATGCGGGATGGGGGGCGATTTATGCGCTGGACTATCTGCAGGCCAATATCGAGGGCGGCGAGGGCTATGACTGGTATTACCCGTCCGATGCCGCCGCCGCCGCCCAGCGGCGCGTGCCGATCAGCGACGGGGCCCATGGCGAAGACTGGGTGTTCCGGTTCAAGGATATCCGCAACTGGTGGCTGAACGACCATCATGAACGTATCGGCGGGGTGCGGCAGGCCGCGCCGACGCCTTGGGTGCCGCAATCGAAACCGGTGTGGTTCACCGAATACGGCTGTGCGGCCATCGACAAGGGCACCAATCAGCCCAACCGGTTTCTGGATGCCAAATCGTCGGAATCGGGATTGCCGGCCTGGTCTTCGGGCGTGCGCGACGACCTGATACAGGGGCAATACCTGCGGGCGGTCAACGCCTATTGGGGTGATCCTGCGCGCAACCCGGTGTCTGATATCTATGGCGGGCCGATGATCGATATGGGCCGGGCGCATGTCTGGGCCTGGGATACCCGGCCTTTCCCGCATTTTCCGGGCAATGCCACGCTGTGGGCGGATGCGGCGAATTACGCCCGCGGGCACTGGCTGAACGGGCGGGTCATGGCGCAAACTTTGGCCGCCGTGGTGGCCGAGATTTGCGCCCAGGCCGGGGTGGTTGATGTTGATGTGAGCCGCTTGTTCGGGCTGGTGCGCGGCTATTCCCTGACCGAGGTCGAGGGTGCGCGGGCGGCCTTGCAGCCGCTGATGCTGGCCTATGGGTTCGATGCGGTGGAGCGCGATGGCATGCTGCGGTTTCAGAACCGGACGGGCGGTATGGCCCGCGATGTCGACCTTGCGCGGCTGGCGGTCACCGGTGAGGGCGGCGATTTCGAGACCATCCGCGCGCCGCAAGCCGAAACAGCCGGACGGGTCCGGCTGAACTTCATCGAGGCCGAAGGCGAGTATGAGACACGCGCCGCCGAGGCGATCTTCCCGGACGAGGTCAGCCAGGCGGTATCGGTATCGGAACTGCCGCTGGTGCTGACGGCATCCGAGGGTCGGCGCATCGCCGAGCGTTGGCTGGCCGAGGCCCGCGTGGCACGGGACCGGGCCCGGTTTGCGCTGCCGCTGTCGCGCATCGACCTGGGTGCGGGGGATGTGGTGCGCGTGGATATGGGCGCGGGATCCGCATTGTATCGGCTGGACCGGGTGGAACAGGGCAGTGCGCGCATGATCGAGGCGGTGCGCGTGGAGCCGGGCATATATGTGCCGTCAGACGCGGTCGAGGAACGGGTGCCATTGCAACCTTTTGTTGCGCCGGTGCCGGTTTATCCGGTGTTTCTGGACCTGCCGCTGTTGACCGGGGCCGAGGTGGACCATGCGCCGCATCTGGCGGTGACGGCCACGCCATGGCCCGGATCGGTGGCGGTGTATTCGGCGGCGCAAGACAATGGTTATGCGCTGAACACCACCATTACACGCCGATCGGTGATCGGGCTGACGCAAACGCCGTTGCTGCGCGCCGAACCCGGCCGCTGGGATCGTGGCAGCGTGTTGCGGGTGCGGGTTTACGGCGGTGCCCTGGCGGCGGCCGATCCCGATATGGTGTTGAACGGGGCCAATCTGGCGGCGATCGGCGACGGGTCGGCAGCGGGCTGGGAACTGGTGCAGTTCGCGGATGCGGTTCTGGTGGCGCCGGGCACCTATGAGTTGCGGATGCTGTTGCGCGGGCAGGCGGGCAGCGATGGCGCGATGCCCGATGCCTGGCCGGTGGGCAGCCATTTCGTGCTGTTGGATGGCGGGCCGGCGCAGGTGGCGCTGGCGCAGGGCGACCGGGGGTTGGCGCGGCATTACCGGATCGGGCCGGCGGGGCGGGCCTATGACGATGCGTCCTATATCCACCGTGTCGATGCCTTTGACGGGATCGGGCTGCGCCCGCTTTCTCCGTGCCATTTGCGGGCGCGCGCATCGGGCGGCGATATCGGCATCAGCTGGGTGCGGCGCACGCGGATTGATGGCGACAGCTGGGCCGGGCTGGACGTGCCGCTGGGCGAGGCGTCTGAACAATATCTGCTGCGGCTGCGCGACGGGGGCGGCGCATTGCTGCGCGAGGTGACGGTTGGCGCACCGGGATGGACCTATGATGCCGCGATGCAGGCGGCAGACGGGGCAATTGTTCCATTCGTTATAGAAGTTGCGCAGATATCAGAGCGCTTTGGCCCGGGATTGTTTGAAAGGATCACGTTCAATGGATGAGACAGGCGTATTGCAACTGCCGCTGGTGCAACCCGCACAGGCGCAGAAACATGTGACCGTGAACGAGGCGCTGCTGCGGCTTGACGGGATGGTGCAACTGCGGTTGCGCGGGCTGGATGTGACCCTGCCCCCTGTGACCGCGCAGGAGGGCGATTGTTATGCCGTGCCGCCCGGCGCGGTCAATCAATGGGCCGGGCATGAGGGCGAGGTGGCGATTTTTGCCGGGGGCGGCTGGGTCTTTGCCACGCCGCAGATCGGCTGGCGCGGCTGGGATGTCACGCTGCACGAAGAGGTGGTGTTCGACGGCACGGCATGGATTGCCGGGGCTGCGGCATTGTCACCCAAGGGGGCAGGCACGCTGTTTCGGGTGCTGGAATTCACGCATGATCTGGTGTCCGGAGCAACCAACGCAACCGCGATCACGATCCCGTCGCATGCGATGGTGTTCGGGGTGACGGCGCGGGTGGTCACGACCATCACCGGCAGTCTGAGCGGCTGGCGCCTGGGCGCGGATGGATCGGATAACCGGTTCGGGCAGGGGCTGGGCCTGACGGCGGGATCTTATGCCAGGGGGGTGCTGGGCACGCCGTTGACCGGCTATGCGCCGCTGCCGCTGGATCTGAGCGCCGAGGGCGGCAGTTTCGCAGGCGGGCAGGTGCGGCTGGCGGTGCATTACCTGGAACTGACGCTGCCGGGGGTCTAGGCGATGCGGCCTGTGCTGCATGGCGATGTGGTGGCGGCGGCGCGGGCGCTGCTGCCCCTGCCGCCGTTCCTGCGGGCCGAGGCGCTGCGCCAGATGCTGGACATGGCCGGGGCGGCGGATGCCTATCGCAAGCGGTTCGGGCGGCGGCATGCCGCCTGGGGGGACGGATCGCTGATGGGGGTTGTGACACGTCCGCGCGGGCCAGAGCCGTTTCTCGACGATGCGGAGTATTGCCGCTGTCTGGCGCTGGTCTTTGACGCGCTGGTGCGCTGGCGGGTGATGCAGGCGGGGCGATCAGGCCCGGCAATGTCACAATCGCGGCAGCAATGATGTTCAATTTGCCCTTGGCGCCCTATCTGGTGTATCGTGATCGGAACATCAAAGGAAACCATCATGGCCGAAACCCGCGTGAAACTGGCAAGCATCGATCCGGTCTGGGGCCGGATCTGTGACGAGGCCGAACAGGCGATCCGTGACGAGCCGCTGCTGGGCGGGCTGATCCATTCGGGCATCCTGCACCACAAGACGCTGGAAGCGGCGCTGTCATACCGGCTGTCGCTGAAGCTGTCATCGGGCGAGATGCCGGGCCAGTTGCTGCGCGAGATCGCCGACGGGGCCTATGCCGCCGAACCGGCATTGGCCGAGGCGGCACGCGCCGATCTGGTGGCGGTGTTCGACCGTGATCCGGCCTGCCATCGGTATCTGCAGCCCTTGCTTTATTTCAAAGGCTATCAGGCGATGCAGGCCTATCGGGTCGGGCACTGGATGTGGACACAGGGCCGGCATGATCTGGCCTATTTCATCCAGATGCGGGTGTCGGAAATGTTCGGGGTCGATATTCATCCCGCCGCGCGGATTGGCAAGGGGATCATGATCGACCATGCCCATTCGATCGTGATCGGGGAAACCGCGGTGGTCGGCGACAATGTGTCGATGCTGCATGCGGTGACGCTGGGCGGGACGGGTAAGGAAGATCAGGACCGCCACCCCAAGATCGGCGACGGTGTGCTGATCGGGGCCGGGGCCAAGGTGCTGGGTAATATAACGGTGGGCTGCTGTTCGCGGATCGCCGCCGGATCGGTTGTGCTGGAGGATGTGCCGCCCGATACCACGGTGGCAGGGGTGCCGGCCAAGGTCGTGGGCAAGGCGGGTTGCGCCCAACCATCGGTGATGATGGACCAGTTGCTGCCCTGCGGCGGGTGAGGGAACGATTTTTCTGCGAAAAATCGCGCCTTCGGCGAGAGTATTTTTACCAAGAAGATGATGGATGCGCCCCCCTTGCGGGGCGCATTTTTTGTTCAGGCGAGCATCGCCATCGGGTTTTCCAGATTGTCGACGATGGCCTGCAACAGTTCGGCCCCCAGCGCGCCGTCGATCACGCGGTGATCGACCGACAGGGTGACGGACATTACCGTGGCGATCATGATCTGGTCATCCGCGCCCACCACCGGTTTTTTCACGCCCGCGCCCACGGCCAGGATCGCGCCATGCGGCGGGTTGATGACCGCGTCGAAATTGTCGATGCCGAACATGCCCAGGTTGGAGACGGCAAAGCTGCCCCCCTGATATTCATGGGGGGCCAGTTTGCGAGTGCGGGCGCGGGCGGCGAGGTCTTTCATTTCGGTGGAAAGTTGCGACAGAGATTTGGTGTCGGAATCGCGCAGAACGGGGGTGAAGAGCCCGCCTTCGACCGCGACGGCCACCGCCACGTCAGAGGGTTTGAGTTGCAGGATGCGGTCGCCGGCCCAGACGGCATTGGCGGCGGGCACCTGTTGCAGGGCCAGCGCGCAGGCCTTGATGATGAAATCGTTGACCGAGAGTTTCACGCCGCGCTTTTCAAGCTGCTTGTTCAACTGGGCGCGGAAGGCCAGCAGATCGTCGATGCGGATATCGCGGCGCAGGTAGAAATGCGGGATGGTCTGTTTGGCCTCGGTCAGGCGGGCGGCGATGATCTTGCGCATGCCGTCGAGCTTGATTTCGGTAGCGTCGCGGTCGGCATACATTTTCAGCACGGTATCGGTGGCCGGGCCGGTGGGCATGACGGCGGCCACGGTTGCGGCTTTGGCCGGGGCGGGGCCGGGTTTGGCGCCTTCGATATCGGCCTTGACGATGCGGCCATGCGGGCCGGTGCCGGTGATGCTGGCCAGGTCGATGCCTTTGGATTTGGCCAGACGGCGGGCGAGCGGCGAGGCAAGGATGCGTTTGCCTGATTTCGCAGCGACCGGGGCTGGCGGGGCCATTTTGGCCGGTTTGGGTGCGGCACCGGGTGCCGGTTTTTGGGCCGGTGCGGGGTCTGCCTTGGCTTTGGGGGCCGGGCTGTCGGCGCTTTCGCCATCCACCAGCAGGGTGGCGATGGCGGTGTTGACCTTAATGCCTTCGGTGCCTTCGGCCACCAGCAATTCGCCGATGGTGCCGTCATCGACGGCCTCGAACTCCATTGTGGCCTTGTCGGTTTCGATCTCGGCGAGCAGATCGCCGGAACTGACCGTATCGCCGGGTTTGACCAGCCATTTGGCCAGGGTGCCTTCCTCCATCGTGGGGGACAGCGCGGGCATCAGAATTTCGGTTGGCATGGCTGTCTCTCCTTACCGATAAGTCACCTGATGGACGGCGTCGACCACTTCGGCGGTCGTCACCAGCGCCAGTTTTTCCAGATTGGCGGCATAGGGCATTGGCACGTCCTTGCCGGTGCAGTTCAGGACCGGCGCATCCAGATCATCGAAGGCGTGGGTCATGATATAGGCCGACAGGTGGTTGCCGATGGCGCCGACGGGAAAGCCTTCCTCGACCGTGACGCAGCGGTTGGTCTTTTTCACCGATGTCAGCAGCGTGTCATAGTCGATGGGGCGCAGCGAGCGCAGGTCGATCACCTCGGCTGATATACCGTCTTTGGCAAGGATATCAGCGGCTTCCAGCGCATAGGTCATGCCGATGCCAAAGCTGATGAGGGTGACATCGGTGCCTGTGCGCCAGATGCGCGCCTTGCCGATGGGCACGGTGAAATCGTCGATCTGCGGCACGTCGAAGGATTTGCCATAGAGGATTTCGTTTTCCAGGAAGATCACCGGGTTGGGGTCGCGAATGGCCGATTTCAGCAGGCCCTTGGCATCGTCGGCGGCAAAGGGCATCACGACCTTCAGCCCCGGAACATGGGCATACCAGGCGGCGTAATCCTGGGAATGCTGGGCGCCGACGCGGGCGGCGGCACCATTTGGGCCGCGAAACACCATCGGCGCGCCCATCTGGCCGCCGGACATATACAGCGTCTTGGCGGCCGAGTTGATGATCTGATCCATCGCCTGCATGGCAAAGTTGAAGGTCATGAATTCGACGATGGGGCGCAGGCCGCCAAAGGCGGCGCCGACAGCGATGCCGGCAAAGCCGTGTTCGGTGATCGGCGTGTCGATCACCCGTTTGGGCCCGAATTCATCCAGCAGGCCCTGACTGATCTTATAGGCGCCCTGATATTCGCCGACCTCCTCGCCCATCAGGAACACGGTATTATCGGCGCGCATTTCTTCGGCCATCGCTTCGCGCAGGGCTTCGCGCACGGTCATGGATTTCACGGCGGTGCCGGGGGGGATGTCGATTTCGGGGGCGGGGGCGCTTGGCGCGGCGGATGCCGGGGCCGGTTCCACGCTGGCCGGTTTGGCGGCCTTGGGGGCCGGGCTGTCGGCGCCATCGCCATCCATCAGCAGTGTGGCGATGGCGGTGTTGACCTTGATGGCTTCGGTGCCCTCGGCCACCAGCAATTCGCCGATCACGCCGTCATCGACGGCCTCGAACTCCATCGTGGCCTTGTCGGTTTCGATTTCTGCCAGGATATCGCCCGATGACACGGTATCGCCGGGTTTGACCATCCATTTGGCCAGGGTGCCTTCCTCCATCGTGGGCGACAGCGCGGGCATCAGGATTTCGGTTGCCATTTCGTGTCTCCCTCAGGCCTGCGGCACTTCTGCGGCATAGATATCGGTGTAAAGCTGGTCCAGCGCCGGTTCGGGGCTGGCTTTGGCGAATTCGGCGGCTTCGTTCACCACGGCCTTGATATCCTTGTCGATGGCTTTCAGCTCGTCCTCGGTGGCGTGTTTGCCGGTCAGCAGCAGGTCGCGCACATGGTCGATGGCGTCGCGTTCCTCGCGCATTTTCTGGACCTCTTCGCGGGAACGGTACTTGGCGGGATCCGACATGGAATGGCCGCGATAGCGATAGGTCTTTATTTCCAGGATATAGGGGCCGTTTCCGGCGCGGCAGTGGGCGACGGCTTTGTCGCCGGCGGCTTTGACGGCCAGAACATCCATGCCGTCCACCGCCTCGCCGGGGATGCCATAGGCGGCGCCGCGTTCCCACATTGACGGCGATTTGGTCGACCGCTGAACGCTGGTGCCCATCGCATATTGGTTGTTTTCGATCACGAAGATCACCGGCAGATCCCACAATTCGGCCATGTTATAGGTTTCATAGACTTGGCCCTGATTGGCCGCGCCATCGCCGAAATAGGTGAAGGTCACGCGGTCATTGCCCTTGTATTTGTCCGACAGGGCCAGACCGGCGCCGATGGGCACCTGTGCGCCGACAATGCCATGGCCGCCGTAGAAATGCTTTTCCTTGGAAAACATGTGCATCGAGCCGCCCTTGCCGCGGCTGTATCCACCTTCGCGGCCGGTCAGTTCGGCCATCACGCCCTTGGGATCCATGCCGCAGGCCAGCATATGCCCGTGATCGCGGTAGGATGTCAGGCGCTTGTCGCCCTCGGATGCGGCGGCTTCCAGCCCGACGACGACAGCCTCTTGCCCGATATACAAATGGCAGAATCCGCCGATCAGACCCATGCCGTAAAGCTGGCCGGCTTTTTCCTCGAATCGCCGGATCATCAGCATGTCGCGGTAGAACTTAAGAAGGTCATCCTTGGAAGTATTTGATTTCACATCTGGTTTTCGCGCTGCCATGGTGCTGGTCCCGGATTGGTCTGAAAATTAGTTTAACGTTAAACTAATCATATCAAATCCGGCCGAGGATTTCGAGCCGAATTTCAGCGGCTTTGAAAATATGCGCGATAAGGGGGTAAGGGCTGTGTCGTATCTCTGGCTAGCGCACGACGATTTCGTCAGCGCGCAACAGGCCAAGGACATCGCGCGCCTGCTGATCCAGCAGGTCGATATCCAGATAGTCATCCGACAGCCGCCGGGTCAGGTTGCGCAGATCGGCCAGGGCGATCTCTAGCTCGGCCTTTTCGGCCTGCAGGGCCCGGGTTTCGGCCTGCACCTGAACCCGGCGAAACAACCCGTAATCACCCTGCACGGCGGCAAAGGTGAAATAGACCGACAGCAGGAAGCTGATGGCGAAATAGATGATCGTGCCCAGGGTCGGGCGGGTGCGCGGGGTGTTCATGTCATCTGCCTCATGCCGCCTCTTTCCGGGCGGGTGCAGCGATCATCGCATATGCGAATCGGGTTGTGAATCCCCGATCTGCGGTTTTTTCGTCAACGGCGCGCGGGTGGCGGATTGGCGCGCGTCGGGGGGCGTGGTATCGATGCGATCACCTGTGAATGGCACGGCAACAAGGTGGCGATCATGGAAAATACGAAATCTGTACCCTTGGCGGTGGTCGCGCAGGACATGGCGCCGCGCACCAAACCATCCAATTATCCCGAGCCGTTCTTTTCGCGCATGAACGGGCGGATCAAGCGGCCGCTGGGCGATCTGTTCGGGCTGCGCAATTTCGGTGTGAACCTGACGGTGCTGGTGCCGGGCGCGGAATCGGCGCTGCTGCACCGCCACAGCCGGCAGGATGAATTCATCTATATCCTGCAAGGCACCCCGACACTGGTGACCGATCAGGGCGAAGAACAGCTGGCCCCCGGCATGTGTGCGGGGTTCCCAGCGGGGGGCGTGGCGCATCAGCTGGTCAATCGCAGCGAATCCGAGGTCGTCTATCTGGAAATGGGCGACCGGACGGCGGGCGATGAGGGCAGCTATCCCCATGACGATCTGCGCGCCGTGATGGGTCCGGATGGCAAATGGCTGTTTACCCACAAGGATGGCACGCCCTATTGACACCGTTTCGCGCAGGCCGGTTTCAGGCTATGCTGAAGGCGGGAGGGTTGCATCATGATGCCCCCGCGCGACAGGCTGGACGGCCATATCGTTGAAAATCAGCCCGGCGCGCCGGGGGAGGCCGATCTTTGGCATGATGACGCACCGTTACGCCTGTATGCGCGCACCGGCGATCACGCCGCATTGGCCGGGTTCGGCGCGGCGCTCGGGCAGGGGGGCACGCGTGAACTGGGGCTGGCCGCTGGCCGCAACCCGCCCGAGCTGGTGACATTCGACCGCGCCGGGCGCAGGCTGGATGAGGTCGCGTTTCATCCGGCTTATCACGCGCTGATGGCGCTGGGGCTTGGTGCGGGCTATGCGGCGTTGCCCTGGTCGGGCGCGCGGGGCGGGCATGTCAGCCATGCCGCGATGGTCTATCTGATGACGCAGGTCGAGCCGGGCGTGTGCTGCCCCATGACGATGACCTATGCCGCGGTGCCGGCGCTCGTTGCCGATCCGGACGTGTCGGCGCAGTGGCGGCCCAAGCTGACGATGGCCGCCTATGACCCCGCCACCGTGCCGCTGGGGCGAAAGCGCGCGGCGACGATGGGCATGGCGATGACCGAGAAACAGGGCGGCTCCGATGTTCGCGCCAATACCACCCGCGCCGTGGCCGATGGCGACGGTTATCGTCTGACGGGCCATAAATGGTTTTGTTCCGCGCCGATGTCGGACGGGTTTCTGACATTGGCCCAGGCACCGGGCGGGCTGACCTGTTTCGTGGTGCCGCGCTGGCTGCCTGATGACACGCGCAACGCCATCCACCTGATGCGGCTGAAAGACAAGCTGGGAAACCGGTCGAACGCCAGCGCCGAGATAGAGTTTCACAACACCTATGCCCTGCGCCTGGGTGCAGAGGGCGACGGGGTGCGCACGATCATTCAGATGGTGCATCACACGCGGCTGGATACAGCCATGGCCCCCGCCGGGCTGATGCGCGCCGCCCTGGTCGAGGCCAGGCATTGGTGCGAAGGGCGCCGCGTGTTTCAGCGCCGGCTGATTGACCAGCCGTTGATGCGCGCGGTTCTGGCCGATCTGGCGCTGGATTGGGAAGGCGCGCTGGCGCTGGGGCTGCATGTGGCGCGTGCCTTTGATGGCCCGGGCGAACATGATCGCGCCTTTGCCCGTATCGGGGTGGCGCTGGCGAAATTCCTGTCGAACAAGCGCTGTCCGGTGGTGATCTATGAGGCGATGGAGGTGCTGGGCGGCATGGGCTATGTCGAAGATACGCCCCTGCCCATGCTGTTTCGCGAGAGCCCGCTCAATTCCATCTGGGAGGGGTCGGGCAATGTGATCTGCCTGGATATCCTGCGCACGCTGGCCCGCGATCAGGGCGCGGCGCAGGCGGTGCGCGATGAATTGCACGCCGCCAGCGGGGCCGATCCGCGCTATGACGCCGCGCTGCGCGACCATGCCGCCCAGTGGCCCGCCCTGCCGCCCGAGGCCGAAGCCCGCTGGTTTGCCGAACGCCTGGCCGTTTTGCTGACCGCGTCGGTTCTGATCCGCCATGCACCGGCCGCCGTCGCCGATGGCTTTGTCGCCACGCGCGTTGCCGGCGCGCGCGGTCATGTCAGCGGCGCAGTTGCCGGGCTGGATACAGAGGCTCTGATCGCGCGGATCTGAGGCGCCGCACGCATGCAAACGCCCGGGCCGCTGGCCCGGGCGCCATTGTTGGATTGACGCCGCGATCAGACCAGATCGAAGCGGTCGGCGTTCATCACCTTGGTCCAGGCGCTGACGAAATCGTGCAGGAATTTCTGCTCGTTGCCGCGTTCGGCATAGACTTCGGCCAATGCGCGCAATTGCGAATTGGACCCGAAGACCAGATCGACCCGTGTGGCGGTCCATTTTACCGTTCCGCTGGCCCGCTCGCGGCCCTCGAACAGATCCTGCGAGGCAGAGCTGGCCTTCCACTCGGTGCCCATATCCAGCAGGTTGGTGAAAAAGTCGGTGGTCAAGGTGCCGGGCGTTTTGGTGAAGACGCCATGCCGCGACTGGCCGACATTGGCGTTCAGCACGCGCAAACCACCCACCAGCACCGTCATCTCGGGGGCGGTCAGCCCCAGAAGCTGCGCCCGGTCCACCAGCATCGCTTCAGCCGAGACGGTATAGGCGGCCTTGCTGTAGTTGCGGAAACCGTCTGCCTCGGGCTCCAGCACCGCGAAGGACTCGACATCGGTTTCCTCTTGCGAGGCATCCGTGCGGCCAGGTGCAAAGGGCACCTGCAGGTCAGTTCCGGCCGCCTTGGCGGCCTGTTCGATCGCCGCGGTGCCGCCCAGAACGATCAGATCGGCCAGCGAAACGCGCTTGTCACCCGACTGGGCGCCGTTGAACGCGCTTTGAATGCCTTCCAGGGTTTTCAGGACCTTGGCCAGTTGGGCGGGCTGGTTGACCTCCCAATCCTTTTGCGGGGCAAGGCGGATGCGGGCGCCATTGGCCCCGCCGCGCTTGTCCGATCCGCGGAAGGTCGCGGCCGAGGCCCAGGCGGTCGCCACCAGTTCCGGCACCGTCAGGCCCGAGGCCAGGATTTTGGCCTTCAGATCGGCAATATCGCCCGCCTCGATCAGCGCATGATGCCGCGCCGGGATCGGATCCTGCCAGATCAGGTCTTCGGCGGGAACTTCGGGGCCCAGATAGCGCGATTTGGGGCCCATGTCGCGATGGGTCAGCTTGAACCAGGCGCGGGCAAAGGCATCGGCGAATTCGTCCGGATTGGCATGGAAATGGCGCGAGATCTTTTCATAGGCCGGATCCATGCGCATCGCCATATCGGCGGTGGACATCATGATTGGCACCTTGCGCGACGGATCTTCGGCATCGGGGGCCATGTCTTCGGGGCGCAGGTTCCTGGGTGTCCATTGCGCGGCACCGGCAGGGCTTTTGGTCAGTTCCCATTCATAGCCGAACAGCACATCGAAATAGCCCATGTCCCATTTGGTGGGGTTGGCCGTCCACGCACCTTCCAGCCCGCTGGTGATGGTGTCGCGACCCTTGCCGCTGCCATGGGTGCTCAGCCAGCCAAAGCCCTGCACCTCGATCGGGGCGGCTTCGGGCTCGGGGCCGACATGGGCGGCATCGCCCGCGCCATGCGTCTTGCCGAAGGTGTGGCCGCCTGCGGTCAGGGCGACGGTTTCGTAATCATCCATCGCCATGCGCGCAAAGGTTTCGCGGATATCGCGCGCCGAGGCCAGCGGATCGGGGTTGCCGTCCGGCCCTTCGGGATTCACATAGATCAGGCCCATCTGCACGGCGGCCAGCGGGTCTTCCAGTTCACGATCACCCGAATAGCGGCTTTGCTGGTGGTCGGTTCTGGCCAGCCATTCGTCTTCGCGGCCCCAATAGATGTCTTCCTCGGGTTCCCACACATCGGCGCGGCCGCCACCAAAGCCGAATGTCCGCCCGCCCATCGATTCGATAGCGCAGTTGCCGGCCAGGATCATCAGGTCGGCCCAGGAAATCTGCTTGCCGTATTTCTGCTTGATCGGCCACAGCAGGCGGCGCGCCTTGTCCAGGTTGCCGTTATCGGGCCAGCTGTTGAGCGGGGCAAACCGCTGGGTGCCCGACCCGGCCCCGCCGCGCCCGTCACCGGTGCGATAGGTGCCCGCGCTGTGCCAGGCCATGCGGATGAACAGCGGCCCGTAATGGCCGTAATCGGCCGGCCACCAGTCCTGCGAGTCTGTCATCAGTGCGTAAAGGTCCTGTTTGATGGCCTGAAGGTCGAGCTTCTTGAATTCCTGTGCATAGTCAAAGCTTTCGCCCATCGGATCGGACAGGGCGGAATTCTGGTGCAGGATTTTAAGGTTCAGCTGGTTCGGCCACCAGTCACGGTTCGATCTGGCCCCGGTTGCCGTGTGCATCACTGGGCATTTGCCTGCGGCGCCATTGTCATTTCCGTCCATAATTCTCTCCGATCGTGGCTGAATAATTCCTGTGGGCATGGACAGGGTTCGGTTCGGTTTGCCGTCATGTCAGCGGCTTGGCGATCATTGCCGCCCTTGCCCGAAGGCAGGGGCGCAGATCGCGGCGCTGGGGCAAATTCCTCGGTCTCCTCGTCATCCCTGCGCGAGGCTTAGCAAATCAAAGCCATCGGGTTAAGTTGCATTTACTGATTGAGCCGATAAATTTGTCTTATGACAAACCTGACCTTCAAACAGCTTCGCTATTTCGAGGCGCTGGCGCGGCATGGCCATTTCGGACATGCGGCCGAATCCTGTTCGATCTCGCAGCCGGCCCTGTCGGTCCAGATCCGCGAACTTGAACAGGCGCTGGGCACCCTGTTGTTCGACCGTGGCGCGCGGCAGGTCCGGCTGACCGGCTTTGGCGAGGAATTCGCGCCGCGCGTGCGCGATATCCTGCGCGCCGTCGACGAGCTGGGCGATCTGGCGCGTGCCTCGCAGGGCGGGCTGGTGGGCCGATTGCGCATCGGGGTGATCCCGACCATCGCGCCCTATCTGCTGCCCGCCATCATCAGCAACCTGACCGCGCTGAACGCCGATCTGGATATCCGGGTGCGTGAGACCCTGACGCCGCGCCTGATACAAGAACTGGCGGACGGGCGGCTGGATACAGCGATCGTCGCCCTGCCGGTCTCAGAGCCCGGATTGTCCGAGGTCGCCCTGTTTTCGGAAAACTTCCTGTTGGTTCGGCCACAGGCCGATTGCGATATGCCACCCCCCAGCCGCGACGCGCTGAGAGACATGCGCCTGCTGCTGCTGGAAGAGGGGCACTGCCTGCGCGACCAGGCACTGTCGTTTTGCGATATCCAGCCCAACCAGCCGCAAGAGGGGCTGGATGGCAGCTCGTTATCCACGCTTGTGCAGATGGTGGGGGTCGGAATCGGCGTCACGCTGATTCCGGAAATGGCGGTGCCGGCGCTGGCCGGGTCGGCCCCGGTCTGTGTCAGCCGCTTTGCCGATCCGCAGCCGTCGCGCACCATTGGCATGGTCTGGCGCGAAACCAGCCCGCTGGCGCGCCAGTTGACGCAGATCGCGCAAGTGGTGCGCCGCTCGGCACAGACCCTGCGGGCGGCGCAGGGGTTGCAGACGCCGCCGGGTGCCAACAACAGCCCGGCCTGATCCTGCCGTGCCCGCGCCCCGGTTCAGGGCAGGGTCACGCTGGCCGCACCGGCCACCATCGGGCCGGTTGCCCGCTCAAACCGCAGCCAGGCGATGGCCTGCCCGCCCGACTGGGTGAACAGGGTGCCCGCCTCTTTGTCGCCGGCCATGATCGGGGTGCCGACAGGCGCGCTGCCGGTGATATTGACGGTCATCAACCCCTTGCGCAATTCGGTCTTGTGTTTCATGCGGGCGGTAACTTCCTGCCCGACATAACAGCCCTTTTTGAAATCCACCCCGTGCAGGCGATCGAACCCGGCCTCAAGAATATAGGTTTCATTGGGGATCAGCTCTATCCCGCTTTGCGCAATGCAATGGGCCACACGAATCGCATCCCAGTCGATGGCGGGGGCGGCGCCGGGCGTATCGCCATAGGCGCGCCAGCCCAGGGCGGGATGGCGCGGATCGGGCCAGCCATCGGGCGGCGGCGTGCCCAGCCCGCGCCGCACCTGCACGGGCAGGGGGGCAATGGCGACATCGGCGCGCAGCCGGTACATTGCCAGCCGTTGCTGCAGGGCCGGGGCCAGATCCGATTGCACATCCAGCCAGATCGCATCGCCGTGCTCCAGCAGGAAGAAATCCGCCAGATACTTGCCCTGCGGCGTCAGCAGCGCGGCATAGGTCAGGCCGGTGCCAATGTCATTGGTCACCAGGTTGTGCAGAAAAGGCCGGGCATCGGCGCCGGTCAGTTCCAGCACGGTCCTGTCATCTGCGGCTTCGCCTGTCATGTTGTCGATCCATCCGCGAATTGCAGCCGGTACAGGCCGCTATAGGTGCCGCCCCGGGCCAGCAATTCGTCATGCGTGCCCTGTTCGACCACCCGGCCCTTGTCCATCACGATGATATGGTCAGCCTTGCGCACAGTGGCAAGCCGGTGGGCGATGACAATCGTGGTGCGCCCCTGTGCCAGCTGTTCCAGCGCCTGTTGCACCACCTGTTCGGATTTCGCATCAAGGGCCGATGTTGCCTCGTCCAGCAGCAGGATCGGCGCGTCGCGCAGCAGGGCGCGGGCGATGGCCACGCGCTGGCGCTGGCCACCCGACAGGTTGCTGCCGCGCGGGCCGGCGGGGCTGTCCAGCCCGTTGGGCAGGCCCGGCAGGAAGTCGGCGATATGCGCGGCGCGCAGGATCTGGTTCAGCCGCGCGTCGGGCACTTCGGCACCCAGGGTGATATTGTCGCGCAGGGTTTCATCAAACAGCAGCGCGTCCTGGCTGACGACCGAAAACATCTGCCGCAGGTCGGGCAGGGCCAGCGCGGTGACGGGCGTGCCGCCAATGCTGACGCGGCCCGATTGCGGGTCAACCAGCCGGGTCAGCAGGTTGAACACGGTGCTTTTGCCCGCCCCCGACGGGCCGACCAGCGCGGTCATCTGGCCCGCGCGCGCCGTCAGGGTCAGCCCGTGCAGCACGGGGCTGTCCTCATAGGACAGATGGATATCGGACAGGGCGATATCGGCATGGGCGGGGTCGGCGATCGCGGCGGGCCGGGGGGGTGACACGATCGTGGGCCGTTCGTCAAACACCGCGCGCAGCCGTTCCAGACTGGCGCGCGCCGCCTGCCAGGCACCCGAGACATTGCCGATGCGGCGCAGCGGTTCAAACACCAGCGCCATGGCGGTGAAGAAGCTCATGAATTCGCCGACGGTTTTCTGCCCGTCGATGATCTGCAACCCGCCATAGGTCAGCACGCCCATGAAACCGATCCCGGCCACGATGTCGATCAGCGCGGGGATACCGGCCTGCGCGGCCTCTGACCTGATCTGGGCGCGCACGAAACCGTTCAGCGTGGTGCCGAAACGGGCGGTTTCGCGGGTCTCCATCCGGTTCAGCTTGATGGTGGTTATGCCGTGGAATATTTCGTCCAGCCTCGTGGCGATCAGGGCGGCGGCACTGCGGGCGGCGCGGCTGGCATTGCGCACCCAGCGTTGCAGCAGCAGGATGGGCAGCACCAGCAAGGGCACGCCCGCCACCGCGATCAGGGTCCAAAGCCAGTCGATCGACAGGGCCACGGCGAACAGCGACAGCATCGACACCACATCGCGCCCGGCCGCCGCCAGAACCGTCGACCAGATGGTTGACGCTGCCTGGGTATCGCCGCGCACGCGCTCGATCAAGTTGCCGGGGGGGGTGATCTGAAAATAGCGGCTGTCCAGCGTCATCAGATGGCTGACCAGATCGCCTTGCAGCGCAGATGAGACACGCTGGCCGACACGCGCCATCAGCACCCGCTGCCCGAATCCCGATAGGGCACGCGCCAGAAAAATTGCAAAAATCCCAACTGCGACCAAGGTAATCGCCCCCCGATTGCCCGAAATAAAGACATCATCGAACATCGGGCGGATCATATAGCTGAGAACGCCCAGCATCCCGCCTTCGATTGTCATCAACACCAGCGCCAGGATGATGACCGGCAGATATCGCCGCAGATAGCCTTGCCACAGCCATCCGATCAGCCGCGGGGCGGGGGTCGCCGGGCGAGAGTGGGGGGTCGCCGGGCGAGGGGGGGGCACATCAGCCACGGGTTTTGCCCCGGCTGGCGCGGAATGCGGCGGTAATGGTCTGCGGGTCGTATCGGGTTTCGATCCATTCACGGATCGGCATCGGGGCGCGGGCCGTATCGGCGGCATAGGTCTCCAGCATGAAATCCAGAATGCCGGTGCTGTCGTTCTTCAGGTGCAGATAGCGAAAGCTGAGCTGCCGGCGGGCCTCGTCGATGCTGGCCCCTTCGATATGCATCAGATACAGCGCCGAGGCCAGGCCGGCCCGATCAGCCCCCGATTTGCAATGCAGCAGGAACGGGCGCTCGATGGTTTCGAACAGGTCCAGAAGCCGCAGAAGCGCCGCCGCCGGGGCCAGGCTGCGCGCATAGATGGGGACATCGTGCAGGGTGATGCCCAGCCGGTCGCAGGCCTCTTTTTCCAGCAGGTAATGGCTTTGCGGGGCGCTGCCGCGCAGGGTGATGATCGCCTTGATCCCCATGCGGGTATAGCGGTCCAGACGGGCCGGGGATGGCTGGTTCGATCGCCAGACGCCGGGCGCGACCTGATCCAGATTTGACCAAAGCACCCGTAAAAAGGCATGATCCATAAGATGAAAATGCCATACCGCCGCGCGACGGCCTGCCGGGGTCGAAATATCGTTGCCGAAGGATTGGCGCAGATTCCGTTCGGCCTGGTTCAGCCGGGTCTTGATCGCGTTGAACATAGGCACTTTCTGCCGCTGTGGAACAAGGCCGGGGTCTAACCTGAAACCCTGCCTGTGACAAGCGATTGACGGGTGCCTGTCACCACGTCACAATAAGGTTGACGTAACGTAAGGAGAGCTTGATGGAAGAGCCGGAATACCTGCTGACAGACCAGGGACGCAACATCGCCTTCCATCGCCGCGGCGGAACCGAGCCGGGCATCGTGTTCCTGGGCGGGCTGCAATCGGACATGACCGGAACCAAGGCGATGTTCCTGGATGACTGGGCCGAACGCAGCGGGCGCGCCTTTCTGCGGTTCGATTATTCCGGGCATGGCCAGTCTTCGGAACGGTTCGAAGATGGCTGTATCGGCGACTGGGCGGCCGATGCAATGGCGGCCATATCGGCGCTGACGCGCGGGCGGCAGGTTCTGGTGGGATCGTCCATGGGCGGTTGGGTGTCGCTGCTGGTGGCGCGCGCCATGCCATCCAAGGTCGCCGGGCTGGTCGGCATCGCCGCGGCCCCCGATTTCACCGAAGACAGCATGTGGGCGGGCTTTTCCGATGATCAGAAGGCCGAGCTTGCCAGTGTGGGACGGGTTGAACAGCCCTCGGATTACGGCGATCCCTATGTCATCACCCGCCGCATGATCGAGGATGGTCGCAACCAACTGGTATTGCGCGACCCGCTGGCACTGCCGTTTCCGGTGCGCCTGTTGCAGGGCACGGCCGATACCGATGTCGATATGACGGTGGCGCTGCGCCTGCTGGATCATGCACAGGGTGACGATATCCGGCTGACGCTGGTCAAGGGCGCCGACCACCGTTTTTCCGATCCCGACTGTCTGGCGATGATCCAGGCCGCCATCGAACAGGTGCTGGCCCGTCTGTGACACGGGTGATGTAAGGGGCCGCGCACGCAAAGGGCGCGGCATCGCTGCCGCGCCCTGTTGTCGCGCCTCGCACGCCGGATCAGACCGCGTTCAGCCGGGTGATCTTGTCGCCCTTGGTATCGCTGTGGGCGTCGATGAAATCCAGAACCAGCGGCCGGATATTCTTGCGCCAGCTTTTACCGGCGAAAATGCCGTAATGTCCGGCGCCGGGTTCCAGATGGCTGGCCTTCTTGTCATCAGGCAGGCCGGTCAGCAAACGCAGCGCAGCCACGCATTGACCGGGGGCCGAAATATCATCGTTTTCGCCTTCGACGGTTTTCACGGCGACAGTGGTGATCTTGCCGATATCCACCTGTTTGCCATCGACGACAAAGCGGTTCTGGGCAATTTCGAGGTTCTTGAAGATGCGATCGACCGTCGACAGATAGAATTCCGCCGTCATGTCCATCACCGCCAGATATTCATCGTAAAAGGTGTTGTGCCGGTCGAAATCGCCGGCCTCGCCCTTGGCCACGCGCATGATCTGTTCGCGGAAGGCGGTGGAATGGGTTTCGGCATTCATCGAGATGAACGAGGCCAGCTGCAGCAGTCCCGGATAGACCATCCGCCCGACACCGGCATGGTTGAAGCCCACGCGCTGAATGACGAATTGCTCCAGCTGGCCCATGGTCACGCGGCTGCCGAAATCGGTCACGTCGGTATCGGCGGCATCGGGGTCGATCGGCCCGCCGATCAGGGTCAGGGTGCGGGGCTGGGCCTCGGGGTGTTCTTCGGCCAGATAGGCCGTGGCCGCCAGGGCCAGCGGCGCAGGCTGGCATACCGCGATCACGTTGATGTCGGACCCCAGATGTTTCATGAAATCGACAAGGTAGAGGGTATAGTCTTCGATATCGAACTTGCCTTCGGAGACCGGAATGCCGCGCGCGTTATGCCAGTCGGTGACATAGACCTCGCAATCGGGCAGCAGGCTGGCCACGGTCGAACGCAGCAGGGTCGCGTAATGGCCCGACATCGGCGCGACCAGCAGAACCCGCCGCTGTTTGGGCTTGCGACCGTTGACATGGAAATGGATCAGATCGCCAAAGGGGCGGGCGATCTCGGTCTTGACCGAAACCGTATGATCACGCCCGTCGGCCCCAACGATTGTCTTTATGTCCCAATCGGGTTTCGCTATCATTCTTGCAAAGCTGCGTTCGGCAACCTCGCCCCAGGCGGCAAGCATTCGGAAATACGGAATGGGCAACAGACCAGTAATCGGATACGACCCAAAGGCACGTGCCGTAGCCCCCAGCCACTGGTTCGTGTTTCGGGCGCTTTCCATCAGATCATATGTCGCCATGGATTTCATGAGTCGCTCCTTTGTGGGTGAAGCCCTGTCCACCTGGTGCGATAATATGCCTCACAGGATGGCGATGCTGCAAGTGCGAAGGATACGGAAGGAATTCGCTTATGACAACTGAAGACATTAAGGAAACGGCAAATATTGATCGTCTGAATGCAAATGTCGCCAAAGTCGAGGAGCTTTCCGAACGTCTGATCGCCGCGCTGTCGCACAAGCGTCAGGTGCCGCCGCCGCTGCAGGGGCCGGGGGACGACCTGTATATGAAGGCCGGTGCCGCCTATTGGGCCGAGATGCTGCACCACCCGTCGAAAATGTTCGAACAGCAGGTCGCCTATTGGGGCCGCACACTGAAGCATTTCATCGAAACGCAGGAAACCCTTGCCAAGGGCAAGCTGACGCCGCCCAGCGATGACACCCCCGCAGACCCCAGATTTTCCAATGAATTATGGGAAAGGCACCCTTATTTCAACTTTGTCAAACAGCAATATCTGATGTCGGCGCAGGCCATCGAGACCGCGGTCGCCAATATCGAAGGCCTGGATGACAAGGACCGCTATCGCCTGAATTACTTTACCCGGCAGATCATCGACATGATGGCGCCTACGAATTTTCTGGGCACCAATCCCGATGCGCTGGAGCGCGCGGTCGAGACCGAGGGCGCATCGCTGGTGCAGGGGCTGGAGAATCTCGTGCGCGATATCGAGGCCAATGACGGCGAATTGCTGGTCACGCTGGCCGACAAGGATGCCTTCAAGGTGGGGGTGAATATTGGCACCACCCCTGGCGAGGTGGTGTATCGGAATCGGATGATCGAACTGATACAATACACCCCCACGACGGAAACTGTTCACGCAACGCCACTGCTGATCTTTCCGCCCTGGATCAACAAATTCTATATCATGGACCTGAAGCCCCAGAATTCGCTGATCAAATGGATCGTCGATCAGGGCTACACGCTGTTCGTGGTCAGCTGGGTCAACCCCGATGCCAGCTATGCCGATGTCAGCCTGGAAGATTACATCAGCGAAGGCTTCCTGACCGCGATCGAGCAGGTCAAGCAGATCACAGGTGAAAACAAGATCAACGCGGTGGGTTATTGCATCGCCGGCACCACCCTGTCGCTGACGCTGGGGCTGATGGAAAAACGCGGCGACAAATCGGTGAAATCGGCGACCTTCTTCACGACGATGACCGACTTTTCCGATCAGGGTGAATTCTCTGCCTATCTGGGCAATGATTTTGTCGACGGCATCGAACAGGAGGCTCTGGACAAGGGAATACTTGAATCCTTTTACATGGCGCGCACCTTTTCCTATCTGCGCGCCAATGACCTGATCTATCGCCCCGCGATCCGCAGCTACATGATGGGCGAGGCGCCGCCGGCCTTTGATCTGCTGTTCTGGAATGGCGACGGCACCAACCTGCCGGCGCGCATGGCCATCCAGTATCTGCGCGACCTGTGCCAGAACGACAAGTTGGCCAAAGGAACGATGGAACTGTTCGGCGAAAGGCTGGGCCTGAACAATGTTAAGGTTCCGCTTTGCGCGGTGGCCTGCGAGACGGATCACATCGCCGCCTGGGTGGCCAGCTTTAACGGCGTCAAGCAGATGGGCAGCAAGGACAAGACATTCATCCTCAGTGAAAGCGGCCATATCGCCGGCATCATCAATCCGCCGTCGAAAAAGAAATACGGCCATTACACTAATGAAGGCCCGCTGGACGACGCGGCAGGCTGGAAGGCGGGGGCGCAGTATAACGAAGGGTCGTGGTGGCCCACCTGGGGCAAATGGTTGGCAGAAAGATCCGGCAAGCAGGTTCCGGCGCGCATTCCGGGCGAGGGCGACCACCCGTCCCTGGCCAAGGCGCCGGGCACTTATGTCATCGCGAAAAAGGGCTGACTGCCGTTAGGTAAGTTTTTTGCTGCAGCGCAGCGACGGGGCTTGAAATGCTGCGATGCAGCATGTATATGTCTTTGCAGTCGCAGAACGAGAACGCGCGCATTCAGGAGAAAAGACATGGCTACCACCCAAGACTATGGCAAGATGATGCAGGACATGATGGCATCCTTTCCGATCGACACCACCGCATTGCAGGACAGCTTCAAATCGACCGCCGAGATCAGCGAGAAATTCTCGAAGGTCGCGCTGAGCGCCGCCGAGAAATCGGCTGACATTTCGTCCAAATGGACCAAGGACACCCTGTCCAAGCTGAGCGATGTGACCGCTGTCAAGAAAGAGCCCACCGATTACACCAAGGCGATGACCGATTTCGCGTCGGCCGCTGCGGAAATGGCCGCCGAACATATGGCCGCCTTCGCCGAGGTTGCCAAGAAAGTTCAGATGGATACCGTCGAACTGATGCTGGCCGCAGGCAAGGACATCACCGAAGACGCGACCGCCGCCGTCAAGAAAGCCACTGACGAAGCGACCGCCGCCGCCAAGAAAGCCACCGCCGCTTCCAAGTAAGGCCGGTGTGACTGTGTGCAGTAACGTTGTATGGGTGGGCCCAAAGCCCACCCTTTCTTTTTTTCCAGCTTGAGCCTAGACTTCTCTGCACTGCAACATGACCAATCCGGGGGGGATGCTGGTGACGGACGAAACAACAACACCGCTGTTGATCAAGCGCTATGCCAGTCGGCGCCTGTATAATACCGAAACCAGCGATTATGTGACGCTGGATGATATCGCGCGGTTCATCCGTGACGGGCGCGACGTGCAGATCGTCGATCTGAAAAGCGGCGACGACCTGACCCGGCAATATCTGCTGCAGATCATCGCCGAACATGAAAGCAAGGGCGAAAGCATGCTGCCCATTCATGTGCTGAACGATCTGGTGCGCGGCTATACCAACCAGGCGCAAAGCGTGGTGCCGCAGTTTCTGGCCATGAGCTTCGACATGCTGCGCGACAGCCAGTCGAAGATGATGGAAAACCTTGGCACCATACCGATGCCGATGGCGGGCATGCCCGGCTTTGACGCGATGCAGAAACAGCAAAAGGCGTTTCTGAAGGCCATGACCGGCGGTATGTCGGGCAAATGGCCGGCCGGCGGCGCCGGGGCCGAGGGTGGCAAGACCGAAGACCTGGACGAGATCAAGAAACAGCTGGCCGAATTGCAGGCCAAACTGTCCCGCCTGGGGGACTAGAACCGCCCATCGGGCTTGCGTCGGGAACGAGGTCGAAACATGGTTCAGGGCGCGGGCCGATTTACCCTGTGGGGCATCGAAGCCTTTGTGGTGACGGCCCAGGAAGGGTCGGTTTCGGCCGCTGCCCGGCGTCTGGGGGCCAGCCCCTCGGGCATCAGTCAGCAGATATCGGCACTGGAAGCTGCGCTGGCCACCAGCCTGATGGATCGCTCGTCGCGCCCCGTCGCGCTGACCCCCGAAGGCCGCATCTTTCTGCGCCGCGCCCAGCGTATCCTGGCCGAGGCCCAGCAGGCCCGGGCCGAGCTGACCGCCCATGACCTGTCTGCCCTGACCGAATTCCGGCTGGGCATGATCGAGGATTTCGATGCCGATGTAACCCCGCGCCTGATGACTGATCTGGCGGACGAGCTGACCGGCTGCCAGTTCCTGTTGGAAACCGGGGCCAGTCACCGCCTGTTCGACCTGTTGAACAGCCGTGCGCTGGATGTGATCGTCGCGGCCGATATGGGCGCGCCTGCCGACTGGATGGAGGTGCATCCGCTGATCGACGAACCCTTCGTGGCGGCGGTGCCCAAGGGGCGCGTTGATGCGGGCGGCGATGTGCTGGCCCAGCTTACGGCGCTGCCGCTGATCCAGTATACCCAGCGTCACCATATGGGGCGGCAGATCGCCGATCATCTGGCGCGCCAGAACCTGACGCTGGCGCATCGGTTCGAGCTGGACAGCTATCACGCCATTCTGGCGATGGTCTCGGGCGGGGCGGGTTGGACGATCCTGACGCCGCTGGGCTATTTGCGGGCACAACGGTTCCGCGACCGGGTGGATGTCTTGCCGCTGCCGGTCGCGCCCTTGTCGCGCCGGATATCGTTATGCGCACGCGCAGGCGTGTTGCAGGATATTCCCGACCGTGTGGCCGCGCGCCTGCGCCTGCTGCTGGAGGAAATGATCGTGGCTCCGGCCACGGCGCAAATACCGTGGCTCAAGCCCGATCTCAGGCTGGTGCCGGGGCGCGATCAGGTGCCATAGGCGCGCAGATCCTCCATCACCGCGAAGGTCGCGCCAATCAGCGCATCGGCGATGAAATCCAGATCCGGTTTTTGCAGCCGCGCGGGCAGGCGCACATCGCAGGCGCGCATCAGCATCGCGCGGGTCCGGGGCAGGTCGGGCGTCCCGCCGGGAATGAATTGCCAGTTCCAGAAGGCGCGCGCATTGTCCTGCGACAGGCCGAAGATCTGAACGCTGATCCCGCGCGCCGACGCCGCATCCTGAAAGGCCAGCGCATCGGCATCGCTGTCAAACCCCATCAGATTGAACTGGATCGAATCCGGCGCGCGCAGTTCGGCCGCCAAGGGCGGCGGCACGTGCAGCCAGGGCGTTTCATTCAGAAGCCCCGCCACATAATCGTGATTGGCGCGCCCGTCCTGCACGCGCCGGGCCAATTCGCCCAGTTGCGGGCGGATGACAGCGGCCGACAGGTTCTGCATGCGCATGTTGTAAAGCGGCAGGCGGTTCTGCCATGTGGCGAACCGGTCTTGCAGCACGGGGTGCTTTTTCCAATTATGTTCATAGGCGCCCGACATGATGATCGCCCGGGCAATCAGATCGGCATCATCGGTGATCAGGATGCCGCCCTCGCCGGCATTGATCATCTTGTAGGACTGGAAAGAAAAACAGCCGATCTTGCCAATCGTGCCGATCTTGCGCCCGCTCCACTGCGTGCCCAGCGAATGGGCCGCGTCCTCGATCACCGGCACGCCGCGCGCATCGCACAGGGCCATGATCGCATCCATATCGGATGTATGGCCGCGCATGTGGCTGATCATCACGGCGGCGATGTTGTCATCCAGCTTGGCGGCGAAGTCACCCATGTCGATGCGATAGTTTTCGCCCACCTCGACCAGCACCGGCTGGCAATCGGCATGAACCACCGCCGAGGGCACGGCGGCAAAGGTAAAGCCCGGCACCAGAACCCGCGCCCCGCGCGGCAGGTCCAGCGCCCGCAACGACAAAAACAGCGCCGCCGAACAGGATGACACCGCCAGCGCATATTTTGCCCCCATCAGATCGGCGAATTCACGCTCCAGCAGGGCGACGGGCGCGTTTTCGGGGGCGGTATAGCGGAACAGGTCGCCACTCGCCAACAGCCGGTCTATTTCGGCGCGCGCGCCATCCGGGATCGGTTCGGCGTCATAGACATTCGGGGGCAGGGGCATTTTGTTACCTTTCCTGAACTGCTCTTTCAGGAAAAATTAAAGTATTCCGTCGCCGGTGCCTAATGGAATTTTTGTAACACGCGGCCCGGTCTCAGATTCCCAGCCGGTCACGCATCGAAAACCAGCGCATCGCCAGCCCCATCAGCGGCGTGCGCAGCGCCCCCCCGCCGGGAAAGCGCGGCGTGGGCAGGCGGGCCATCAGATCGAACCCTTCGGCCTGTCCGGCCATCGCATCGGCCATCAGCCGCCCCGCCAGCACCGCCAGCGCAACCCCATGGCCGCTATAGCCCGACGCCGACAGGATATTGGCGGCCGGGCGCGCGAAATGGGGCAGACGGGTCATGGTGATGGCCAGCGTGCCGCCCCAGGCGTGGTCGATGCGCACATCGGCCAGTTGCGGGAAAACCTGCGCCATCGGCTTGCGCACCGTCGCGGCGATGTCAGTCGGAAACCGGTCACCATAGCTTTCGCCGCCGCCAAACAGCAACCGCCCGTCGGGCGTCATCCGAAAATAATTGACCACGAAATTGCTGTCGGCCACGGCGACATCTTTGGCCAGAACCTGTGCCGCCCGCGCGCCCAGCGGTTCGGTCGCCACAATGAAATTGTTGATCGGCAGCACCCGCGCACCGATGCCCCGTTCCAGACCGCACAGATAGCCGTTGGTGGCCAGCACCACATGGTCACACACCACCCGGCCCGTATCGGTGCGCACCACGGGTTTGGCCCCATGCGCGATGTGATGCACATGCGACATTTCATGAATGACAGCGCCCGCCGCAACCGCCGCGCGCGCCAAACCAAAGACCAGCGCCAGCGGATGCAGATGCCCGGCCCCCCAATCCACCGATCCGCCGTGATAGACGGGCGATCCGACCAGCGCGCGCATCTCGTCGCGGGTCAGCGGCTCGACCAGATCATATTCATAATCGAGCCGCAGCTTTTCGGCATAGGCATGGTCGGCGGCCACATCGCCCGCGCGGCGCAGCGCATGAACCACACCGGGGCGGTAATCGCATGCGATGGCGTGATCGGCGATCAGGCGCGCCAGCAGCGCCTTGGCGTCTTCGGCCAGATGCCACAGCCGGGCGGCATCCCCGTCACCCATCATGCGTTCCAGCGCGATCTGGTCCAGCCGCTGTCCGCTGTGAACCTGCCCGCCATTGCGCCCCGATGCGCCAAAGCCAACCCGGTGCGCATCCACCACCACCACCCGCAGCCCGCGCTGCGCCAGATGCAGCGCCGCCGACAGCCCGGTAAACCCCGCGCCGATCACGCAGACATCGGCGCGCGCCTCGCCGCGCAGCGGGGCATAGGGGCCCGGCGGGGCGGCCGTGGCCGCATACCAGCTGTCGGGGTATTGGCCGCGCCGGTCATTGGTGAACAGCAGGCTCATGCGTCAGACGTTCAGCAAAAGATGCTCACGCTCCCATGGGCTGATGACCTGAAGGAAGGCCTTGTATTCCAGTGCCTTGACGGCGGAATAGACGGTGCAGAATTCCTCGCCCAGGATCTCGCGCAGGGGGTTGGGGGTGTCGAACAGGTCCAGCGCCTCGGACACGTTGCGCGGGATACCTTCGTCCGACGCATAGGCATCGCCCTTGAATTCGTCCTTGGGATATTTGCCTTCCATCAGCCCCAGATAGCCGCAGGCCAGCGAGGCCGCGATACCCAGATAGGGGTTGCAATCCATCCCCGCCAGCCGGTTTTCCAGCCGCCGCGATTTCGTATCCGACACAGGCACCCGCAACCCGGTGGTGCGGTTGTCACGCCCCCATTCCAGATTGATCGGCGCGGCAAAGTCGGGGACATAGCGGCGATAGCTGTTCACATAAGGTGCCATCAGCGCGATGCTGGCGGGCAGATGGGTCTGCATCCCGGCGATGAAATGCAGAAAGGCGTGGCTTTCGGTGCCGTCGGGCTGGGAAAAGATGTTGTCACCGGTCTTCATGTCGACCACCGAATGGTGGATATGCATGGCCGATCCCGGTTCGTCCTCGATCGGTTTGGCCATGAAGGTGGCATAGCAATCATGGCGCAGCGCCGCCTCGCGGATCAGGCGCTTGAAGAAAAAGATCTCGTCGGCGAGTTTCACCGGGTCGCCATGGCGCAGGTTCATCTCGACCTGACCGGCGCCGCCTTCCTGCAGGATGCCGTCGATCTCGAACCCCTGCAATTCGGCGAAATCATAGATATCGTCGATGACGGGACCATATTCATCGACCGCCGACATCGAATAGGCCTGCCGCGCCGCCGCCCGCCGGCCAGACCGGCCCATTGGCGGGATCACGGGCTGCGTGGGGTCGATATTGCGGGCGACCAGAAAGAACTCCATCTCGGGGGCAACGATCGGTTCCCAGCCTTGGTCGTTGTAAAGCTGCACCACGCGCTTGAGAACGTTGCGCGGCGCGACCGGCACCGGCACGCCATTCTGGTCGTGGATGTCGTGGATCACCTGCAAGGTCCAGTCCGCCGTCCAGGGGGCGGCGGTGGCGGTCGTCATGTCCGGCGTCAGGATCATGTCGGGCTCGGTAAAGCCTTGATTGCCGATCTCGGCCCATTCACCGGTGATGGTCTGCAGGAAGATCGAATTGGGCAGATAGAAATGGGTCTGCCGGCTGAATTTCGGCGCGGGCATCGCCTTGCCTCGGGCGACGCCCGCGATATCGGCGACGATGCATTCGACCTCGTCCAGGCGGCGCTCGGCAATGAACGCGCGGGCGGCGTCAGGCATGTTGTCGGTCCAGTCAGCCATGGGGCACCTTGCGGGGTTGTTGAAAGAAATCAGCGATCATGTCGCCCAGTTTTGCATTGTCGGTGGGCGCGGGCAGGGCGGCGGTGGCGCGGGCCAGAATATCGTCGGGCACGATGCCCTTGCTGCGCTTTTCGATCAGACCCCGCACATAGCCCGCATCGAATTCGGGATGCGGCTGAACGCTGAACGCGCGATCATCATAGGCAAGGGCGGCAAAACGGCACTTGTCGCCGCTGCCGATCACCTGCGCGCCGGGGGGCAGGTCAACGACCTGATCCTGGTGCCAGGCATTCAGCGCCAGCTTCTGGCCGCCGATATCATAGTCGCTGCGCCCCACGACCCAGCCGCCGCTGAACTTTTCAACCCGCCCGCCCAGGGCCTGCGCCATGATTTGATGACCGAAACAGATACCGACCAGCGGCACATGCGCGCCATAGGCCGCGCGAATGAGATCCTCCAGCGGCGGGATGAAGGCATGGTCTTCATAGACCCCGTGCCGCGATCCCGTGATAAGCCAGCCCTCTGCGTCATGGACGGAGGCGGGGAATTCCATATTCACCACCGACCATGTGCGAAACGCAAAGCCGCGACCGGCCAGCAGGCGTTCCATCATGTCGGGATAGCTGCCGTGTTCGGGGCGCAGCACATCCGAAACAAGGCCGGTTTCCAGAATGCCGATCAGCATCGGGTCTCTCATGTGATTGTTTTGATGACGGTAAGCCCGCAGCGCGGCGGCGGCAAGGCCTATCGGATCAGCGGCGTGCCTCGACCCGCTGGCGGGCCAGCGCGCTGTCGCGGTCATTGATGCCCAGCAGATTGGCCAGCAGGCGCAACTGGGCGTCTTCCTCATGGTCGCGCACGCCATCGGCCAGCACCACATGCCAAAGGGCCTCTATCACGCGGGCGCGGTCTTCATACGGCACGGCATCCTTGATCGCGCGGGTAAAGCGCACGGTGTCGGGGGCCTCGGTTTCCAGGGTTTCGGCATCGCGGCGCAGGGCGCTGGCCTCGAAGGGCGACAGCTCATAACGGGCGCGCAGGATCCGGTCGATCTGGTCGGCCTCGGCCTGGGCATAATCGCCATCGGCACGGGCAATGCGCACCATCAGTGCTGCCAGGGCCAGACGCGCATCGGCATCAGGCAACCGGTCGGGTTGGGGCTGAATCAGGCGGGAAAGCAGGCTGGCGAACATGCAACCGATATGGCGCGAACCGCCGCGCAAGGCAAGGGCACAGGCCCGGCCTGTTTCAAAACCGTGAACGCGCGGGGGATGGCGTGACCGGCAATCGGGCGGGCATCACCACCCGCCCGATACATGCAGTTCCCCGCGCGCGAAGGCGTTACAGGCCAGGCAGCACCGCCAGCAGGCCACGATTGCTGAAAGTCGCGCCGCGCGTGGTGCCAAGGTTGATCCTGGCGCCGATCCCAAAGAAGGTTTCCGACCCCGACAGACCAAAGGCATTGGCGTCAAGATTGCCGATTTCCGCGTAAAGCGTGGTCATGGGCGACAGGGTATAATCGGCCTGAACCGCCAGGCGTGTCAGGTCCAGACCCAGGTTATAGCTGGCCCCGTCCAGCGACAGGCCCAGCCCGAAACCTTGCCCAAGACCCGTGCGGGCCGACAGACCGAACAGCGTGCCCTCAGAGCCGGTATCGTCGAAAGCCGCCACATAGATTTCGGCATCGAACCCGCCCAGATCATAGCCCGCCTCAAGCCCATAGTAATCGGCGGTGCCGGCCAGATCGTCCTGGCCATAGAACACGCCGAACGCCGATACATCGCTGGCGCGATAGATGGCATGGGCGGTTACGGTCGACCCGTTATCGCTGGTCGAGCCATAGGAATAAAAGCTCAGATCAATCTGAGTGGCGAAACTGGACGAAAAGCCGATCTCGACCGCGCCTTTGGCGGCAAAGCGCGAAATATCGTTATCGTCGGAAAAGGCGGAATATCCCAGATCAAGCGACGCGCCGCTCAGTTCGACCGCCGAGGCGGCAACAGGGAACAGGCAGATCGTGGTGCCGAGGGCCAGTAGGATGGATTTCATGGACATGGAGACTCCGATATTGGATGGACCAGGGAAAGATGCGCGCCCCTTGCGAAATGCGCCGGGGCTCAGCGCACTCATACCCAGATTTAGCCGCAACGCAGCATCCTCCCACAAAGATTGGTAAACAGTTGCAGGCTGAGCACAAGCGGGTGTTTCCCTTAGCGAATGTCCTGCCGCAATTGGGCAAGCGTTGCCGTCAGGGTGATGGTTTGAAGTTCAAACCAACCGGCTCACCTCCACCGCCGCGCGCACGAAATCGGCAAACAGCGGGTGCGGGGCGAAGGGTTTGGATTTCAGTTCGGGGTGGAACTGCACGCCGATGAACCAGGGATGGTTCTTCCATTCGACGATCTCGGGCAGGCGACCGTCGGGCGACATGCCGGAAAAGCACAGGCCGGTCGCTTCCAGCTTGTCGCGGTATTTCACGTCCACCTCATAGCGATGCCGGTGGCGTTCCTCGATCACCGTTGATCCATAGATCTGCGCCACATGCGATCCATCGGACAGATGCGCGGTATAGGCACCCAGACGCATGGTGCCGCCCTTGTCATCCTCCAGCTTGCGCGCCACCTTGTGGTTGCCCTGCACCCATTCCTTCAGGTGGTAAACCACGGGCGTAAAACGCTTTTTACCTGCCTCAAGGTCAAATTCCTCGGACCCCGCATCGGCCAGACCGCCCAGATTGCGCGCGGCCTCGATCACGGCCATCTGCATGCCCAGACAGATGCCCAGATAGGGGATCTGCCGGGTGCGGGCAAATTCGGCGGCCTTGATCTTGCCCTCGGTGCCGCGTTCGCCAAAGCCGCCGGGCACCAGAATGGCGTGAAAGCCTTCCAGCCAGGGCGCGGGGTCTTCGCGTTCGAATATTTCGGCGTCGATCCATTCGGCGCGCACCCGCACCCGGTTGGCCATGCCGCCATGGGTCAGCGCCTCGGCGATCGACTTATAGGCGTCTTCAAGCTGGGTATATTTGCCGACGATGGCGACGCGCACCTCGCCTTCGGCGTTTTCCAGCCGATCCATCACGTCTTCCCAGCGGGTCAGATCGGGGCGCGGGGCGGGGCTGATCTGGAACGCGTCCAGCACGGCCTGATCCAGCCCTTCGCGGTGATAGGCCAGCGGGGCTTCATAGATAGAATTGAGGTCATAGGCAGCGACCACGGATTCCTTGCGGACGTTGCAGAAGAGCGCGATCTTCTCACGCTCTTTTTCCGGGATCGGATGTTCCGACCGGCACACAAGGATATCGGGCGCGATACCGATGCTTTGCAATTCCTTGACCGAATGCTGCGTCGGTTTGGTCTTCAACTCGCCCGATGCCGCCAGATAGGGCAGCAGGGTCAGATGCATGAAGATGCACTGCCCGCGCGGGCGGTCGTGGGAAAACTGGCGGATCGCCTCGAAGAACGGCAGGCCTTCGATATCGCCGACGGTGCCGCCGATCTCGCACAGCATGAAATCGACCTCATCCGACCCGACGGCCAGGAAATCCTTGATCTCATTGGTGACGTGGGGGATCACCTGAATCGTCTTGCCCAGATAATCGCCGCGCCGTTCCTTCTCTAGCACATTGGAATAGATGCGCCCCGAACTGACCGAGTCGGTCTTGCGCGCGGCCACACCTGTGAAACGCTCGTAATGGCCCAGATCCAGATCGGTTTCCGCGCCATCATCGGTCACGAAGACCTCACCATGCTCGAACGGGGACATCGTGCCGGGATCGACGTTCAAATAGGGGTCAAGCTTGCGCAACCGCACAGAAAACCCACGCGCCTGCAACAAAGCGCCAAGGGCGGCCGAGGCCAGACCCTTGCCCAGCGACGAAACAACCCCACCCGTGATGAAAATATAACGTGCCATCGGTTGGCGTCCCCCGTCGTTTAGGCTGCGACTAGTCGCGAATAAGCGCCTTTTGCGGACATCGAAAACCGCAGCACCACGGGATTTGACCCATAGAGGATTCGCGAGCAAAAGGCAAGCTGGCCGCAACATGATG
>NZ_JBSRVX010000051.1:0-13182 GCF_055134745.1 Actibacterium sp. | reverse complement strand
CGTGGGCCGGGTGTCGTTTTGGGCGGTCACTTCGCCTTCGGCATCATCTGTGTTTGTGGCCTGCCCCAGCCGGACCGTAAAGCGATAGGCTTTCAGCGCATCGGTGATATAGGGCACGGTCTTGGTCGCCTCGCCCAGGGCGACGGCCAGAACCCCGGTGGCCTCGGGGTCGAGCGTGCCGGCATGACCTGCCTTTTTCGCGTCGAATGCCCAGCGAACCTTGTTCACCACGGCATTCGACGAAATACCGGCAGGCTTGTCCACGATCAGCCAGCCCGAAATGTCGCGTCCCTTGCGCCGGCCCATCTGCATTCCCTTTCCTGTTCGAAGGCGCGTAGCTAGCCAAGCGCGGCGGCTGCGTCAACGGTCCGGCGCGCCGAGCACGGCAACGATGGGGCCCATCGGCAGGCCCAGATCCGCGCGCCCAAGTTCCGGGGCGTATAGCCGCGAGATGCTGCCATCCAGATACAGCGCGTCGGGCGTGCCCAGCGCATCACGAAACAGGCGGCCGAATTCGTGGAACGTCACCGGATCGTCGGAAATGGCAAACACGACCGTGCCATCGGGTGAAATACCGACACCATTGCGGATATGGCGTGACGTGCTGTCAGGCAGAAACCGCGGATGCAGCTTGCCTCCGATCACCAGCATCGGCCCCGATTGGGTGGCGTCGCGGCATTGCATTCCGCCGTCGATGAAGGCGCGCGTTTCAACGATCTGTGCGCCCCCGTCGGTCAGGCACAAGATGCCATTGGGCAACATGCCGAAATTGCCCGCACTGGCGCCTGCAACCGCGCCGCGCTGTTGTTCGCCATCCTCGACATACAGCCCGACCGGGCTGCGATCGGGATGATACATGCCCGCATTCATCGCAAAGATCAGGTTTTCGCCTTGACGCGCCAGCAGATCGCGCAATCGCCCGAAACTGCCGATCAGTTCGCCCGCATCATCCATACGGAACAGCCGGATCCGGTCTTTTACCGGATCGGCGCGGCATACCGTATAGGTCTTCTGGTCAAAGCTTTGCTTCAGGCACGCGGCCTGGCCTGTCATTGGCAACAGCAGCAAACCAAAACCGCAAACGGCGGCCCTAATCGCTGTCTTCATCAGGGTCATCCGTGGCACCCTCGATATCGCGCCGCACCGCATCCTGTGAAAACAGGCGGCGTGTGTCGTCCATCCGGTCAAAGGTTTCATCAATCTGGAACCGGATCTCTGGCGAAAATTTCAGGGTCAGCGCCTTTGATACCGCCCGGCGCAATTCGTACCGGTTGCGGCGCAGCGCCGACAGCGCCTCTTCCGCGCCTTGCCCACCCAGCGGCAGAACGAAGGCCGTCGCGATCCGCAAATCAGGCGATGTGCGCACCTCGCCCACGGTGATAGACATCCGGTTCAGGTCAGGATCGTGGATATCACCCCGCGCCAGCACATCCGACAGGGTGCGCCGGATCAGTTCGCCCACACGAAGCTGGCGTTGCGAAGGGCCCGAGCCCGAAGAAAAGAGATTGCTGGCCATGACGATCATCTAGGACAAGGCGGCCCGCCCTGCAAGCGGGGCTTTGCCAAGACTGCACGGCTGAGCTACACCTTGCCGCAAGACAAAGGAGACGGGACATGACCGACACACCGGGGATCGTGATCGCAGGCGCAAGCGGCCGGATGGGGCGGATGCTGATCCGCACTGTCACTGAAAGCGACGCCGCGCGGCTGGTGGGCGCGGTTGAACGTCGCGGCAGCGAATGGATCGGCCGCGATGCCGGCGATCTGATCGGCGGCGGGGCGCTGGGCGTCACGATCACCGATGACCCGCTTGCGGCCATGGCCCGCGCGCAGGCCGTCATTGATTTCACCACGCCAGCGGCAACGGTCGAATTTGCCGCCCTGGCCGCGCAGGCCCGCGCGGTGCATGTGATCGGCACCACCGGGTTGACCGAGGCCGACCTGCACAAGATCGCGCTGGCTGCACATCACGCGGTGATCGTGCGCGCCGGCAATATGAGCCTAGGCGTGAACCTGCTGGTCGAGATCACCAGAAAGGTCGCCGCCGCGCTGGACGCGGATTACGACATCGAGGTGATCGAGGCCCATCACCGCCACAAGGTCGATGCCCCGTCGGGGACCGCCCTGATGCTGGGCCAGGCCGCCGCACAGGGGCGCGGCATCAATCACGGCGAAATGACCGACCGCGCCCGCGACGGTATCACCGGCCCGCGCGCCCGTGGCCATATCGGATACAGCGCGATCCGGGGCGGCGATATCGTGGGCGAGCATGACGTGCTGTTCGCGGGCGCGGGCGAGCGCGTGATCCTGCGCCATGTGGCAACAGATCGCGCCATATTTGCACGCGGTGCATTGAAGGCCGCGCTTTGGGGGCAGGACAGGGCGCCGGGCGAATATTCGATGGCGGATGTTCTGGGGTTCTGACGCTGTTCGGGACCGCGCGCCAGCCGGTCTGCCCCGTCGGGCCGATAGATGCCTTGCCCCTTTCCTTTCCCGAAAAAATCCCCTATACGCGCGCATCCGTCCGGTCTTTGATTTGATCTGGCAGATACCTCCAAGGGCCATGCTGGACGACATCCCGGCCTGTGCCATAACCCCTTTGAACAAAGGAGACCCCGATGTCGATTACGGCAGAAGAAAAGAGCCGTCTGGTCAAGGAATACGCCACCAAGGAAGGCGACACCGGTTCGCCCGAAGTCCAGGTCGCGATCCTGACCTCGCGCATTTCCACGCTGACCGAACATTTCAAGACCCACAAGAAAGACAACCATTCCCGTCGTGGGCTTTTGATGATGGTGGCCCAGCGCCGCAAGCTGCTGGATTACCTCAAGCGCAAGGAAGAGGCGCGCTATACTGCGTTGATCCAGCGCCTGGGCATCCGCCGCTAAGCCAACAGGACGCGCCCCACAAAGGCGCGTCTTTTTTCTGTTCCGGACCGGTTCCGGGGCATTCAACCGCAGACCGCCCCAAAGGCTCGGGGGCCGGTCACAACGACAGAGCCACGGGGCAAGCGGCCCCGTATGCAAACGGGGAAGCGGGAGGGTCCCGCCCCCAGGATAGGAAACGAGATGTTTAACGTAACGAAAAAATCGATGCAGTGGGGGGACGAGACCCTGACACTGGAAACGGGCAAGATTGCCCGTCAGGCCGACGGTTCGGTTATCGCCACTTTGGGCGAGACCAGCGTCATGGCCAACGTGACCTATGCGCGCGCGCCCAAGCCGGGACAGGACTTTTTCCCGCTGACCGTGCATTATCAGGAAAAATACTATGCCGCCGGCAAGGTTCCGGGCGGTTTCTTCAAGCGCGAGGCGCGCCCGACCGAAAAAGAAACGCTGACGTCGCGTCTGATCGACCGTCCGATCCGTCCGCTGTTCGTCCCCGGCTTCAAGAACGAGGTCCTGGTGATGTGCACTGTTCTGAGCCATGATCTGGTCAACGACCCCGATGTCGTGGCGATGATCGCCGCCAGCGCCGCGCTGACGATTTCCGGCGCGCCCTTCATGGGCCCGATCGCCGGGTGCCGGGTCGGCTTCGTGGGTGGCGAATATGTGCTGAACCCGTCGGTCGACGACATGCAGAACCTGCGCAACAACCCCGAACAGCGTCTGGATCTGGTCGTGGCCGGCACCAAAGACGCCGTGATGATGGTTGAATCCGAAGCCTATGAACTGTCCGAGGCCGAGATGCTGGGCGCAGTGAACTTTGCCCATCAGCAGATCCAGCCGGTGATCGACCTGATCATCGCCCTGGCGGAATCGGCGGCGAAAGAGCCGTTCGACTTCACCCCGCCGGATTATTCGGACCTCTATGCCAAGATCAAGGCGTCGGGCGAGGCTGCCATGCGCGCCGCCTATGCGATCACCGACAAACAGGAACGCACCGCCGCCGTGGCCGCTGCCAAGGAAACCGCCAAGGCGGGCCTGTCCGAAGAAGAACTGGCCGATGCCAATCTGGGTTCGGCCCTGAAAAAGCTGGAAAGCGCCGTTCTGCGCGGCGATGTCGTTGCCAATGGCAAGCGGATTGATGGCCGTGCACTGGATACCGTGCGCCCGATCATCTGCGAAACCGGCCTGCTGCCGCGCACGCATGGATCGGCGCTGTTCACCCGTGGTGAAACCCAGGGCCTGGTCGTGACCACGCTGGGCACTGGCGATGATGAACAGTTCATCGACGCGCTGCATGGCAATTTCAAATCGAACTTCCTGCTGCATTACAACTTCCCCCCCTATTCGGTGGGCGAGGTTGGCCGTGTGGGGTCGCCCGGCCGCCGCGAGATCGGCCATGGCAAATTGGCCTGGCGCGCGTTGCAGGCGGTTCTGCCTGCGGCGACCGATTTCCCCTATACGATCCGCGTCGTGTCCGAGATCACTGAATCGAACGGCTCCAGCTCCATGGCTTCGGTCTGCGGCGGGTCGCTGTCGATGATGGATGCGGGCGTGCCGTTGAAAGCACCGGTTGCCGGTGTGGCAATGGGTCTGATCCTGGAAGAAGACGGCAAATTCGCCGTTCTGACCGACATTCTGGGCGACGAAGACCATCTGGGCGACATGGATTTCAAGGTCGCGGGCACCGAAAACGGCATCACGTCCTTGCAGATGGACATCAAGGTTGCGGGCATCACCTCGCAGATCATGGAAAAAGCCCTGGCGCAGGCCAAGGCCGGTCGTCTGCACATCCTGGGTGAGATGGCCAAGGCCCTGACCGAGGCCGGATCGTTCTCGGCCCATGCCCCGCGCATCGAGACCATGACCGTGCCCACCGACAAGATCCGTGAAGTGATCGGTTCGGGCGGCAAGGTGATCCGCGAGATTGTCGAGGTATCCGGCGCCAAGGTCGATATCAACGACGATGGCGTGATCAAGATCGCCTCGTCCAGCGCCGAAGCCATCCAGAAGGCCTATGACATGATCTATTCGATCGTGGCAGAGCCGGAAGAAGGCAAGATCTACAAAGGCAAGGTCGTCAAACTGGTCGATTTCGGTGCCTTCGTGAACTTCTTTGGCAAGCGCGACGGTCTGGTTCATGTCAGCCAGATCCGGAATGAGCGCCTGAACCATCCGTCGGATGCGCTGAAGGAAGGTCAGGAAGTCTATGTGAAACTTCTGGGCTTTGACGATCGCGGCAAGGTCCGCCTGTCGATGAAGATGATCGATCAGGAAACCGGTGTCGAAAAAGCCGCCGAGAACGCTGAATAGGCGGTTCTTCCAGACCAGTAATACCCAAAAGGCCCCGGCATTGCGTCGGGGCCTTTTTTCGGTCAAACGCTGTATCCATGACCCATGCCGCTGATATCTCGGTGATCTCTGTTGCCTATAACAGTGCAGATGCGCTGCCGGGGATGCTGGCCAGTCTGCCGGCCGGTCAGGACGTGGTGATTGTCGATAATGGCCCTGATGACGGGATGCGCGCGCTGGTCACAGATTGGGGTGGTCGGGTTGTGGTGCCCGGCGAAAACCTTGGGTTTGGCGGGGGATGCAATCTGGGTGCGTCGCAGGCGCGCGGCAGCTATTTTCTGTTCCTGAACCCTGATGCGCGACTGCGGGAAGATACACTGGCAGCGCTGGTCGATGCGGTTGATCGCCATCCCGGCGCGGGGGCGTTCGGGGCCTGTCTGGTCAGTGAAACCGGCAAGCGCAGCTATCGCCGCCGCACCCGGGTCGGGACCGGCACGCCCAGCCTGCCCAAATCGGTGCCGGTGCATGACACGCAGGTGCCTGTGCTGTCGGGGGCGGCGTTGCTGGTGTCGCGGGCTGCGTTTGAACGGGTTGGCGGTTTTGATCCGGCAATGTTCCTGTATTACGAAGACGATGACCTGACGCTGCGCCTGTCGCGCGAGATTGGCCCGCTTTGGTTCATTCCGCAGGCCGAAGTGTTGCATATCGGCGGGGCATCCAGCCCGACGACGCCACAAATGGCCCGGTTCAAAGGCTATCACTGGGGCCGCTCGCGCGTCTATGCTGCGCGCAAACATGGCAACCGGATGCCGCTGTGGCGCGGGTTGCGAAACGCGCTGAACTTTCTGATATCGCGCCGCAGTCTGACATCGGCCGTGCACCGGGCCGAAGGCACCGGACGGCTGGCGGGGGCCTGGTCGATGCGAAAAAAAGGGATGAAGGATAACGAGTATGAATGACAAAACCCTGCCCGCCTATGTAACAGAGGTCAGCGCCGATCCTGCCGCCCCGATCCGCTATTCGCTATGCACGCTTGTGACAAACCGGGGGCAATATGCGGATATGGTGGCGTCATTCGTCGCGGCGGGGTTCGGGCCTGATGATTGCGAATTTCTGTATCTGGACAATTCCGCACAAAATCGGTTCGACGGGTATCGGGGCCTGAACCATCTGATTGCGCAGGCCCGTGGGCAATATGTGATCCTGTGCCATCAGGATGTGCTTGCGATCGACGGGCGGGCCACGCTGGACGCCTGTCTTGCCGATCTGGACACGCGCGCGCCCGACTGGGCCGTGGCAGGCAATGCCGGATATGATGCAAAGCGCCGCAAACACATGCGCATCACGCATCGCTATGGCATCAATGCGCGGGTGGGCGATCTGCCTGCGCCGGTCGACAGCCTGGATGAAAATTTCCTGTTGGTGCGGCGCGATGCGATGGTCGGGTTTTCGCATGATCTGGCGGGGTTTCATTTCTATGGCACCGATCTGGTGATACAGGCGCAACTGCGCGGGTTCAGCGCATGGGCCATTGATTTTCATCTGGAACATCTGGGCCATGGCAAGATCGATCACGGCTTTTTGGACGCGCTGAATGCGTTTCAGGCCAAATATGCGCGCGCGTTGCGGCACCGTTCGGTGCGCACGCCGGTCACCAAGGTCGCGCTGGGCGGCAAGGATCTGGAAAGCACGTTCCGTAAATGGAAAACCGGGTACGAGCTGGACAAGGGCGCCAAACCGTTGCACCGGCTGAAACGGTTCGATTTCGCGCGGCGCAAACTGGCGCTGGACCTGCGTGACCGGATCAAGGGCCCGCGCTATGACATCGACGGGGCCACGCTGACGATTCCGGCAGGCGCGCCGCCGCAGCCGCGCAAGGCGCTGTTGCGCGGAACCTATGAGGGGCCGGAACGGGCGCTGGTGGCGCAATATCTGCCTGCCGATCTGCCGGTGATCGAACTGGGCGGATCTTACGGCATTGTCAGCCATGCGATCCGGCAAAAACTGGCACCCGGTGTGCCCCAGATCATTGTCGAGGCGAACCCCGCCCTGATTGATATCTGCCGCAACAATGCCGCCCTGGCGGGGCAGGCGGATGCGACGCATGTGATCAACGCCGCCCTTGCATATGGCGACAGCCCGACGGTGCAGTTCGAAGTGACCGAAGGCATCCACAATTCCCATGTCGCCGGGGACAGCAGCAGTGGTGGCACGATGACCGAAGTGCCCGCCGTCACCCTGTCGGGGCTGTTGGCGGAATACGGGATCACCGGCGCCTTTAGCCTGGTCTGCGATATCGAAGGGGCAGAGTTGTCGCTGCTGGAAAACGATGCGGCGGCGCTGGCGCGCTGCGCCTGTGTGGTGATGGAACTGCACCCGCCCATGTTCATCGATGCCGGAGCATCCGTTAGCCGGGTGATGAATTTGTTCACGGCAGCCGGTTTGCAGGTGGTGGATCAGCGCGAACTGGTCGTGGCCGCGACCCAGGCGCCGCGCTGATCCGGGCTGCCTATTTCGGCGCCTTGATGGTGCGCAGATAGGGGAAGATCTCGTTGACCTCACCGAATTTCACGCGCGCATCGGCGGTGCTGACAGATGTTTTCACGATCACATCGTCGCCCGGCTTCCAGTTTGCCGGTGTGGCGATCGGATTTTTCGCGCCGGCCTGAATGGCATCCAGCGCGCGCAGGATCTCGTCAAAGTTGCGGCCGACGGTCATCGGATAGATCAGCATCAGCTGAACCTTCTTGTCCGGGCTGATGATAAAGGTCGTGCGCACGGTTTGAGAATCGGCAGGTGTGCGGCCGTCGGGCAGATAGGCGTCGGCGGGCAGCATGTCATACAGCTTGGCCACTTTCAGGCCGTCATCGGCGATGATCGGAAAGGTGGCCGGCGCGCCGGCGAAACTTTCGATGTCTTTTTTCCAGGCCATGTGTTCTGTCACGCCGTCAACGGAAATGCCGATCACCTTGGTGTTGCGTTTGGCGAATTCACCGGCCAGTTGGGCAACGGCCCCGAATTCGGTCGTGCAGACCGGGGTGAAATCCTTGGGATGCGAAAACAGGATGGCATAGCTGTCGCCGATCCAGTCATGAAAGCTGATCGGACCGACTGAGGTATCGGCCGTGAAATCCGGTGCGATGTCATTGATGCGCAGTGCCATGGGCATGATCCTTTCGTCAGGTGAATTTTACTCACACCCTAAATACTCTTTCATGCGCCAGTTTACAGCCCCTGCGTGACCTGTTGTCGCGTCCGGCGCCAAGGCTAGAACGGGGATTTCGCACTGAACGACATGCCGCGCCCGCCATCGGGGTGGCGCAGGCGCAGGTTTTCGGCGTGCAGCATCAGGCGCGGTGCATCGCGCGCCGGGCCGCTGGCATAGAACGGATCACCCAGAATGGGATGCCCCAGCGCCAGCATGTGCACCCGCAACTGATGGCTGCGCCCGGTCTTGGGATACAGTCGCACGCGCGTGGTTTGTTCTTCACGGCGCACGACACGCCAGTCGGTCAGCGCCGGGCGCCCGGTTTCGTGGTCAACCTTCTGCAAGGGGCGGTTTGGCCAGTCAACGATCAGGGGCAGATCGACCGTGCCCTTTGCCGGTGCCAGATGTCCCCAGACCCGCGCGACATAGGTCTTTTTCACCTGACGGGTTTCAAATTGCTGGCCCAGGTGGCGCTGCGCGGCGGGCGTCAGCGCAAAGACCATGATGCCAGATGTATCGCGATCCAGCCGGTGCACCAGCAGGGCATCGGGAAATGCGCCCTGAACCCGCGACAAAAGGCAATCGGCCAGATGATCGCCGCGCCCGGGCACTGACAGCAATCCGGCGGGTTTGTCGGCGATCAGCAGGTCTTGATCCTGATGCAGGATCGTCAGCGGGGTGTCGGGCGGGGCGTATTCGGTGAACATGGCGTCGCTCTAGCCCAGCAAGTGGCGCCCGACCAGCCCCCGCAAACCGAATGGTAACGAATCGCTCCTACGGTCGCGGCAAGCAAACAGGAGACTGCGATGAACCTGACAGCCGAAGACAGGAATGATGTTCTGGTGATTTCCGTCAACGAAAGCCGGATAGACGCCGCCGTGGCGATTCAGTTCAAGGACAAGATCCGCGATCTGGTCGCCACGGCGCAGCCAAGGGTTGTGCTGGATCTGTCACAAGTCGACTTTCTGGACAGCAGCGGTCTGGGGGCCGTGGTGGCCAGCCTGAAACTGGTCGGGGCCGATCGCAGGCTTGAACTGGCCGGGCTGACACCGACAGTCGCCAAGGTGTTCCGTCTGACACGAATGGACACGGTCTTTGCCATTCATCCCTGTGTCGATGCGGCCTTTGCCCCTGGCGAAGATGCTGCATGATGGGGGCGGCAGCAAATGGCTGTTGCGACGGAAGCGCGGCCAGGATGCCTGCGGCGCTGTGCCTGCAATTCGCCGCCGAACCGCTGCAGGTTCGCGCCGCCTTGTGCCGAACCATCGACACGCTGCGCAACTCTGGCCTGTCTTCCGATTGCTGTGGAACGGCCGAGATCGTTTTGGCCGAAGTGTTGAACAACATCGCCGAACATGGCTATGCCGGTTTGCCGCCAGGCTGGGTGGAACTGCAGCTGGACCTGTCGCACTCCGTGCCGCGTTTCACGATCCGTGACGGCGGGCGCCGGATTCCCGAAGGTGCGTTGCCAATGGCCGATTGTGAAAGCGGCCCTGCACCTGAATTGCTGCCCGAAGGAGGATTCGGCCGATTCCTGATCGCGCAAATCGCCCGGGATCTGTGTTATTGCCGCTGTGATGGAATCAACCATCTGCGATTTTCCCTGTTCTGACGCAAATAGTTCTGAAAACGCTGGAAAGAACACGAATCTGATCTGCCGCCGTGAAAGTGCCGCATTTCGATCACATCGCGGCCCGAATGGCAGGGCATATCGGCACTGTAGCTGCATATGGCTTCCCTCGGCGCGGCGTTAACAGCCCCCACCCAGTGCGCGGCGTCGAGGTCTTATGCATCTGATCCACATGTTTCGAGTGCAGTTCGCTCTCTTTGCCTCTTTCGTCCGATGCCCTCATTTCGGAGGAAAGAGGCAATAGCGCCTGCATCGCTTTGCGCCAGCACAACAGTGACAACACGCCAAGGCAGCGGTCTTCCCAAGGCGCGCAAACGTCGATGGCTCAGTTCAGTTGAAACTGCAGCGGGTAATGCCCGTCTTCGAAATCGCCAAAAAGATCGGACAGGTCCGGATGGTCAACCGGTTCGCCGGTTTCATCGGGCAGAAGATTTTGCTCTGACACATAGGCGACATAATAGCTTTGATCGTTTTCAGCCAACAGGTGATAAAAGGGCTGATCCTTGGGCGGACGGCTTTCTTCAGGGATGGCATCATACCATTCCTGCGTATTCGAAAACATTGCATCGACATCGAAAACCACCCCGCGAAACGGGTGCTTGCGATGCCGCACAACCTGACCAAGATGATATTTCGCCTGTGACTTTAACATCATGTATATCCCCACATGTTGTTCATACCTGCCCCGGGGGGGGATTGTCCATCCGCAGCGCCGGGCGGGACGGGAAACAGTCTGTGGATATGTCAAGTGGAATCAAATTGACCGTATCGCGGCGATTTCAATGAATTTCACGCCTTTGTCGTTTCAACGGGCGTGATTTTTGCGTAATCTGCCTGAAAACAAGAAAACAGAATGCGAGAGGCCGATGAGCAGACTTCTTCGCGTGGCCCTGTTGCTGGTTCTTGCCGGATGCGGCGGGGGCTATAACACGCCGCCACGCAATCTGGATGATGCATGCAGCATCGTGGACCAGCGCCCGCAATATCTGCGTGCGATGCAACGCACCGAACGGCGTTGGGGTGTGCCGGTGTCGGTGCAGATGGCAACGATCTATCAGGAAAGCAAATTCGATGGCGATGCCCGCACCCCTGTCAATTTTGTGCTGGGGGTTATCCCGATGGGGCGGCAAAGCTCGGCCTATGGCTATGCGCAGGCGCTGGACGGCACATGGGATGAATACCGTGATCAAACCGGCCGCCGGAGCGCGCAACGCGACCGGATCGACGATGCCGTTGATTTCATAGGCTGGTATATGAGTGGGACGACGCAAAAACTGGGCATACCGCTGAATGACGCGCGCAATCAGTATCTGGCCTATCACGAAGGTCGAACCGGCTATGCACGCGGCTCGCACAACAGCAAAAGTTGGCTGCTGCGCGTTTCAGGCGAGGTGGCCCAGCGGGCCGACCTATATTACTATCAGTTGCGCAGCTGCCGCTAGGGCGGCAGATTGCCTAGCGGTTTGACCGGGTGCGCATCATCGTTTCCTGTTCGATGTTGAACAGGGATGCGCGCAACGCAATGTTCTGGGTCAGATCGCTCAGCGTCACGCGCGTGCTGCCGCCCCCGCCATCTGTCACCACCCATCCCCGCAACCGCACCGGATTGTTGGAAAAGATCAGGCTGATCGTGCCGTAATCCGGGTTTTCGGGGTCTTGCGCAACAACGGTCGTCGTGTCGCCGCTGCTGGTATGCGACACCACCATCCGGGCCTTGGTCAAATCGACATTTCGTTCCAGGATCAGGTTAAGCGGAGTGCGCTTGAGCGGATATTGTTCGGGCGGCTGATTCGACTTGTTGTCGAATATCGCCACGGCCCCCCCACCGGCCAGAACCAGCGCGTCATTCGGCGCATCATATTCAAACCGCATCCGGCCAGGGCGGTTCAGATACAGTGTCCCCGTCGAACGCGATCCGTCACCGTTAAGCTGTTCAAACCCGGCCTGCGCCGTGGTGATGCCGTTGAAATAGGCAGACAGATCCGCAAGAGAGATCTTCTCGGCCAGGGCCGGCAGCGCGGAGAGAGCAACGAAAGCCGTGGCCAATGCAAAGCGAAATGTTTTCATGACTTCCATCTAATCGCAGCACGACCGTTTTGCACGTGCCAACCTCTCACGTTTGAGAGAGGTCAGCCGTGACTCTCGGGCACCAGAATCTCGCGTTTACCCACATGGTTGGCCGCACTGACCACGCCTTGTTCCTCCATCTGCTCGACCAGCCGCGCGGCTTTGTTATAGCCGATGGCCAGCTTGCGCTGAATGTATGAGGTCGAACATTTGCGGTCTTTCAAAACGATGGCCACGGCGGTGTCATACATCGCGTCGTCCAGATCGTTGCCGCTGCTCAGGCCCAGCACCGCGTCGATATCGCCTTCGCGATCTTCATCAGGGCCTTCCAGAACGCTGCCCATATATTCGGGCGGACCAAAGGATTTCAGATAGGTCACAATCTCCTCGACCTCTTCATCGCTGACAAAGGGGCCGTGCACGCGGGTGATGCGGCTGCCGCCTGCCATATACAGCATATCGCCCATGCCCAGCAGCTGTTCGGCACCCATTTCACCCAGAATGGTGCGGCTGTCGATTTTCGACGTGACCTGGAAACTGATACGGGTCGGAAAGTTCGCCTTGATCGTGCCGGTGATCACATCGACCGACGGGCGCTGGGTGGCCATGATAAGATGAATGCCTGAAGCCCGCGCCATCTGCGCCAGACGCTGGATGCAGGCCTCGATTTCCTTGCCGGCAACCATCATCAGGTCGGCCATCTCATCGACGATGACCACGATATAGGGCATCTTTTCAGGTGCGAATTCCTCGGTCTCGAAAACCGGTTCGCCGGTATCGTCGTCAAACCCGGTTTGCACGGTGCGGCTGAACATCTCGCCCTTGGCCAGCGCATCGGCCACCCGGCCGTTATAGCCGTCGATATTGCGCACGCCGAGGCGGCTCATCTTGCGATAGCGATCCTCCATCTCGCGGACCGCCCATTTCAGCGCCATCACGGCCTTCTTCGGATCGGTAACGACAGGGGTCAAGAGATGCGGGATGCCGTCATAGACGGAAAGCTCCAGCATCTTCGGATCGACCATGATCAACCGGCATTCGTCCGGCCGGAACCGGTAAAGCAGCGACAGGATCATCGTGTTGATTGCGACCGACTTGCC